>NZ_JAPTFO010000129.1:0-6413 GCF_030985515.1 Stenotrophomonas sp. Sm10 | reverse complement strand
CGCCAACAACGACCCCCGATGAACCGTCCCCACAGGACGACCCACCCCCCGGTCGGGTACGATGCTCGCCCCCCGTTCGGGACGCTGTACGCAATGAGCAAGAACAACGAAAAGGCCGCCCCGCAGGGCGACGTGACCCAGGACCAGGCCGAGGATGCCGTGCGCACCCTGCTGCGCTGGGCCGGTGAGGACCCGTCCCGTGAAGGCCTGCTGGATACGCCCCGCCGTGTCGCCGAAGCCTATGGCGACTGGTTCAGCGGTTACCGCGACGACCCGCGCGCCTACATGGAGCGGACCTTCGAGGAAGTGGCCGGCTACGACGAACTGATCGTCCTGCGTGACATCGAGTACGAAAGCCACTGCGAACACCACATGGCGCCGATCATCGGCCGCGTGCATGTCGGCTACCTGCCGGCCGGCAAGGTGGTGGGCATCAGCAAGCTGGCCCGCGTCGTCGAAGCCTACGCCCGCCGTTTCCAGGTGCAGGAGAAGATGACCGCGCAGATCGCCCAGTGCATCCAGGACGTGCTGCAGCCGATCGGCGTCGGCGTGGTCGTCGAAGGCGCCCACGAGTGCATGACCACCCGCGGCATCCACAAGCGCGGCGTCAGCATGGTCACCTCCAAGATGCTGGGCAGCTTCCGCGACGACGCGCGCACCCGCGCCGAGTTCCTGCGCTTCATCGAAGTGGGCGGCAAGCGCTGAGCCGCTTGCCCGCACCGCGCCGGCCCCTGGTGGCCGGCATGCCCACGGCTGCCCACGCAGCCGCCGTGGGTGGCTGCTTGTCCCCACCAGACCTCATGACTCTTTTCGCTGCATGAAGCATCGCGAACGCATTGCCCGTTACCGTCACCTGCGCGAACAGCCCCAGTGGAAGCTGCTTGCCGCCGACCATGCCCCGGAAATCATCGGCCTGTTGCAGGGCCTGCTGATGGACGGCGAGCGCACGTTGCCTTCGTCGGTGCTCAACGAGCGCCTGCAGCGCGCGCTGGACCAGCTGGCCGGCGATGAACTCTCGCGCGAGCTGCCGCGGACCGCGCAGGCCTACATCGCGCACTGGCTGGCCCAAGGCTGGTTGGAGCGCCGCCTGCCCGAAGGCGCCGACCAGGAACAGTACGAGCTGTCGACCGCAGCGCTACAGGCGATCCGCTTCGCCGACGGCCTCGAGCAGGCTCGCGTGGCCGCCACCGAGAGCCGCCTGGCACTGGTCATCGAACAGCTCTCGCAGCTGGCCGCGCAGACCGAGTCCGACCCCGATGCCCGCCTCTCGGCGCTGCGCGACGAGCGCGACCGCATCGACGCCGAGATCGCCCGCGTCGGCGCCGGCCGCGTCACCGCGCTGGATGGCAAGCGCGCCCTGGAACGTGCGCGCCAGATCATCGGCCTGGCCGACGAGCTGACCGAGGATTTCCGGCGCGTGCGCGATGACTTCGAGCAGCTCAACCGCGAGTTCCGCGAACGCATCATCGACGATGAAGGCGAGCGCGGCGACGTGCTGTCGCAGCTGTTCGAAGGCGTGGACGTGATCGGCGAGAGTGATGCAGGGCGCAGCTTCCAGGCCTTCTGGCGTCTGCTCAATGACGCCGAGCAGAGCGCCCAGCTCGATGCCGCGCTGGAAGCGGTGCTGGCGCGTGGCTTTGCCCGGCGCCTGGACCGCAACGAGCGCAACTTCCTGCGCGGCTTCACCAGCACCATGCTCGAGCGCGGTGGCCAGGTGCACGACGTGCTGCAGCACTTCGCGCGCAGCCTGCGCGGCTTCGTACAGAGCCGTGGCTATCTGGAGCAGCGCCGCCTCAACCAGCTGCTCAAGCAGGCGCAGTCCGAAGCGCTGGCCCTGCGTGACGAGTTCCCCGCACAACGCGGCATCGGCCGCGACCTGCAGCTGACCACCAGCCGCCTGCGTTCGTGGTCGCAATGGAAGCTGCACGATCCGCGCAGTGCCCAGGTCGATGGCAACGTCGAGTACAACGACGCGGCCGCGATCAGTCTGGAAAGCGTCGGCGATCTGGTCGCTTCGTCCGAAATCGACTTCCGCACCCTGCGCCGCGACCTGCACGACCTGCTCGATGCACAGCCGCGGCTCAGCATCGCCCAGGCCCTGTCGCAGCGCGAAGCGCCGCAGGGCCTCGGCAGCGTCATCGGCTACCTGTCGCTGGGCACGCGTTTCGGCAACGTGGTCGCCGGCGAGCAGGAGCTTGCGCAATGGCGCGGTGGCGACGGCCAGATCCGCCGCGCCCGCATCCCGCTGGTTTGGTTCACCCAGGAGAGACGCCATGAGCTGGCATGAAGATCCCATCGAAGCACCGCAGGCCGACGTGGCGGAAGACGCCTACGAGGCCGAGCCGGCGGCGACCATGGCGCAGCCCCGCCGTGGCAACGACGTGTACTACCTCGGCGACACCGGGCGCCTGCCGCTGGATGCGCGCCGCGCGCTGTGCCAGCTGCTGATCGGCCCCAGCATCGACCAGCTGCGCCACGCCAAGCTGTGGCCCGCGCTGATCCGCAGCGAAGCGGCCATCCGCTCATCGCTGGCGGACCTGTTCCTGGAACTGGTGCTCGACCGCGACAGCGGCGTGGCGTTCACCCGCCAGGCCGATACCGAAGACGTTGATGCGCCGGTGCTGCTGCGCACCTCGCCGCTGACCTTCATCGACTCGGTGCTGCTGCTGTACCTGCGCCAGCAGCTGGCCGAGGCCGATGCACGCGGCAACCGCGCGGTGGTCGCCGACGCCGAGATGGCCGAAGCGCTGGCCATCTATGAAAAGAACCTGTCCACCGACCGCGCCGGCTTCAACCGCCGCGTTGCCTCGGCGGTGCAGAAGATGAAGGACAACCACATCCTGACCCGCCTCAGCGGCCAGGATGACCGCCACGAAGTCTCGCCGGCGCTGAAGCTGCTGTTCTCCGCCGAAGACGTGTCCCAGCTTTCGGCGGTGTACCGCCAGCTGCGCGAAACCCCGGCCGCCGAGGCCTGAGAGACCCGACCATCGCATGGCTATCTCCAAGCACACTCCCGCACTGTTCAACGAAGGCCTGCCGGACCCGCGCCTGCAGCAGTTCCGCATGCGCCGCCTGCAGGTGCACAACTGGGGCACCTTCAACGGCCTGACCGAAGTGCCGATCGCCGAGCGCGGCTTCCTGTTTGTCGGCCGCTCCGGCTCGGGCAAGTCGACCCTGCTCGATGCCATGTCCGCGCTGCTGACGCCGCCGGCCATCGTCGACTTCAACGCCGCTGCGCGTGAAGCCGAGCGCAGCGGCCGCGACCGCAACCTGGTGTCCTACGTGCGTGGCGCGTGGGCTGACCAGCAGGACAGCGGCACCGGCGAAATCGCCACCCAGTACCTGCGCAAAGGCGCCACCTGGACCGCACTGGTGCTGGAATACCGCGCCGGCGATGGCCGCGTGGTCAGCCTGGTGCGCCTGCTCTGGATCTCCGGCAACGGCACCTCGGCCGGCGATGTGCGCAAGCACTACATGATCGCCGAGCGCCCGTTCGACATCGCCAAGGATCTCGGCGGCTTCGACCTGGACCTGCGCAAGCTCAAGCAGAAGCTGTCCGACCTGCACCACTTCGACACCTTCTCCGGCTACGCCGAGCGCTTCCGCGACCTGCTCGGCATCGACAACGAGATGGCGCTGCGCCTGCTGCACAAGACGCAGTCGGCGAAGAACCTGGGAGACCTCAACGTCTTCCTGCGCGACTTCATGCTCGACACGCCGAAGACCTTCGACGCCGCCGAGCGCCTGGTCAGCGATTTCGCCGAGCTTGATGGCGCACACCAGGCGGTGGTCACCGCCCGCCGCCAGGTGGAAACCCTGCTGCCGGCGCGCGCCTACTACAACGACCTGAAGGAAATGCACCGCCGGCGCGGTGACGACGAAGCCTTGAAACTTGGCGTCGACAGCTTCCGCGAGAGCCGCCGCCAGGCGCTGATCGAAGCGCGCCTGCGCGAGATGGACGTGCGTGACCGCGGCCTGCTTGGCGAAGAAGCCCAGCGCCGTGCTGCACTGGACAATCACACCGAGCGCCTGGCCGAACTGGAGCTGCAGCGCCGCCAGCAGGGCGGTGAGCGCATCGAGGAACTGGAACGCGAGCAGGGTCGTGCCGAAGCTGAGCGCGACCGGCGCCAGGCCAAGCGCGAGCAGGCACGCCAGGCGGCACAGCAGCTGGGGGCCGAACTGCCGGACGACGCGCACGGTTTCGCCGAACTGGTCGAGCGCGCGCAGAACGAGCTGCAGGATCGCCAGCGTGCCTCCTCGGCACTGGACGATGCGATCAGTGATCGCCTCGGTGGCAAGCGCGATGACGAGCGCCGTTTCGGCGAAGTCCGTGCCGAACTCGAAGCGATGCAGCGCACACCGTCCAACATCCCGGCGCCGATGCAGAAGCTGCGTGCGCGCCTGGCCGAAGAGACCGGCATCGCCGAGGCAGCGTTGCCGTTCGTAGGTGAACTGATCCAGGTCCGCGCGGAAGAGCAGGGCTGGCAGGGTGCCATCGAGCGCGTGCTGGGCGGTTTCGCGCTGTCGCTGCTGGTCGACGACAAGCACTACAACGATGTTGCCGAGTGGGTGAACCGCACTCACCTGGGCATGCGCTTCACCTACTACCGCGTGCGCCGCAACGATGATGCGTTCGCGCGCGAACCCTCGGCGAAATCGCTGCTGCACAAGCTTGAACTGCGCGAGCATGTGTTCGAAAGCTGGCTGCGCCGCGAGCTGGGCAAGCGCTTCGACTACGAATGCGTGGATGCCAAGCAACTGCGCAACGTCGACCGCGGCATCACCCGCGAAGGCCAGGTCAAGCATCCAGGTGACCGTTTCGAGAAGGACGACCGCAGTGCAGTGGGCGACCGCCGCCGCTGGATCCTCGGCTTCAACAACCACGACAAGGTCGGTGCCTTCGAGCGCGAAGCCCAGGAACTGGCCAAGCGCATCGCCAGCTGCGAGACCGACATCGCGCGCCTGCGCGGGCAACGTGACCGCGACAACGAACGCCGCCTGGCCTGCCACGAGCTGGTCAGCATCAGCTGGAACGAGATCGACATCGCCGCTCCGCAGCAGCGCCTGAGCGATATCGAAGCCACCCTGCGCGACCTGCGCGAAGGCAACGCCGATCTCGCCAGGCTGGCCAAGCAGATCGACGCCGTGCGTGCGGATATCGAACAGGCACGCCGCACCTATGAGGACGTTCGCGTCGAACGCGGCCAGCTGGTCAAGGAGCGCGACCGTCTCGATCGCGCCCGCCAGCAGAGCCGTGCACTGGTGCTGCCGACCCTGGCCCAGGAGCAGGAGGCCGGGCTTGCCGAGCGCCTGCAGGAGCAGGGTCCGCTCAGCCTGGAAACGCTCGAAGCGCACATGCGCCAGGTCAGCAACGCGCTGAACGAGCAGCTGTCGTCCTCGCAGCAGGACCTCAACCGCATCGAGAACCAGCTGACCGGCTGCTTCCGCCGCTTCATCCAGCAGTGGCCGGAGGAGTCGGGTGACTTCACCGTCTCGGTGGCCTCGGCCGAGGACTTCCTCGCCCGCCTCGAACGCCTGGAACGCGATGGCCTGCCGCAGCACGAGGAGCGCTTCTTCGATCTGCTGCAGAACCAGAGCAAGAACAACCTGCTGGCCCTGCAGCGGCACAGCGCAGAGGCACGCAAGTCGATCGGCCAGCGCCTGGATGAAGTGAACGCCAGCCTGGAACAGGTACCGTTCAACCGCGGCACGCTGCTGACCATCGAACTGAGCGACCGCCGCCTGCCGGAAGTGGCCGAGTTCCATCAGCAGCTGCGCGAAGTGCTGTCGCAGCAGCAGACCGAGCAGCGCGAGCTGGCCGAATCGCAGTTCACCGTGCTGCGCCAGCTGGTCAACCGCCTGGGCTCGCAGGAAGGCGAGGACAAGCGCTGGCGCGAACTGGTGCTGGACGTGCGCATGCACGTGGAATTCATTGGCGTCGAGCTGGATGCGGAAACGCGCCAGCAGGTCGAGATCTACCGTAGTGGCGCGGGCAAGTCCGGTGGCCAGCGCCAGAAACTGGCCACCACCTGCCTGGCGGCAGCGCTGCGCTACCAGCTCGGCGGCGCCGACAGCCAGCTGCCCAGCTACGCGGCGGTCGTGCTCGACGAGGCCTTCGACAAGGCCGACAACGAGTTCACCGCGCTGGCGATGAACATCTTCGACAACTTCGGCTTCCAGATGGTGGTCGCCACCCCGCTGAAGTCGGTGATGACGCTTGAACCGTTCATCGGCGGCGCCTGCTTCGTCGAAATCAGCGGCCGACACGACTCCGGGGTGTTGCTGATCGAGTACGACGAAGAAGGCAAGCGCCTGAAGCTGCCCGAGCGCAGTCGCCAGCAGGCCAACGAACCGGAAGAAGCCGAGGCCTGACCCGGCCGATCGTATGGGGAATGCCGGCCAGCGGCCGGCAC
>NZ_JAPTFO010000128.1:0-6615 GCF_030985515.1 Stenotrophomonas sp. Sm10 | reverse complement strand
ACAAAAGACAATTGAGAGGCTAGGACTTTTGTCCCAGCCTCTTTGACTTGCTTGATCCGTGGTATAATGGGAACAGATAGTTTGCACCCTATGAAAGGGAAAAGGTTAGATTGTATGATCCAACTAATTGCAACAGCTTATTGAATTGCAACAAGCATTGGATTTTGGAAGAAGAATTTTAGATGTCATTTGGAATTCTTTTTTGTTAACATATGTTTCATTAAAAAAATTGTTTTCGATGTGATGATTTGTTAACATTAATCCAAGCACTATTTGGTAAACTTGTAACAGAAATTTAATAAGTAAATCAAAAAGGGAGTAACAAATGTGAACCTGTTAGAAGAGATACAAAACTATTGGAATCATCGGTACACAGGATATTCTAAGGTGAATAAAAAAGAATTAGAGGGAACTCAAAGAGAAAGATGGAAACAACAATTGAAACGGTTGTTATCAGCTAATCAAAATCTCAAAGTGTTAGATATAGGAACAGGCCCCGGATTTTTTACCATTATTTTAGAAGAATTAGGTTATACAAATATAACTGGTATTGATGTTTCTAATAAAATGTTAGAAGTTGCCAAAGAGAATATTCAAAAATATGGCAAAGGCAATTCAAGCATACAACTTATAAAAATGGATGCCCAAAATTTAGATTTTAAACCAGAAAATTTTGATATCATTGTTAGTCGAAATTTAACTTGGAATTTAGAAAAACCACAACAAGCATATTCAGAATGGTTAAAAGTTTTGAAGCCAAATGGAACCTTATTAATTTTTGACGCAAACTGGTATGCGTTTCTTCAAAATGAGTCATTAGAAATAGAATTTGAAGAAAAACGCAAAAAGGCTATTGAAGAGAAGTTAGAAGATTATTGGCAAGGCGAAGGGATTGATGAGGAAAAAATGGATTGGATTGTTCAGCAATTACCTTTGACCTATCAACAAAGGCCGCAATGGGATATAGACTATTTTTCTTCACTGGAAGGTATCTCAGTAGAAACGGAAGAAAATTTCGGGGATTTAGTCTGGGATTATGAAGAACAATTAAATTACGGAGCAACACCAATGTTTTGTATCAAAATCGTAAAGGGGGATAAGTGATAACCATGGAACAAACGATGCATGAACGAGTTGAACATTATTGGACAAATCGAAGCTCCTCTTTTTTAGAACAACGAACAAGAGAGTTTCATAGTCCCTTAAAAGATAGATGGATTACAGAATTTGACAAATATTTACCACAAAAAAAACCTTTAAAAATTTTAGATATTGGGTGTGGAACAGGATTCTTTACAGGAATTTTAAGTCAAATGGGACATGAAGTAATCGGAATTGATTTAACAAAGGAAATGATTCATTTAGCTACTGTTTTTGCTAAACAGGAAAAGTTCGATGCGCAATTCTTGGTCATGGATGCTCAAAATCTAGCATTTGCGGATGCAAGCTTTGATATGGTGATTGCACGAAATGTTACTTGGACATTACCAGATGTTCCGAAGGCTTATCGTGAATGGCTTCGAGTATTAAGAAAAGGTGGATTACTCATTAATATTGATGGGAATTATGGTGCTTCTAGTATGACGGATACGAGTCATTTACCACAGCATCATGCTCATCATCATTTAAGTCAAGATACTTTAACAGAATGCGAACTGATTCAAAGAAGTTTATCCATTTCTAGTGAAGTACGACCTCAATGGGATGTACAATATTTATTAAACCAAGAAGTTGACTCGCTGCAAATTGATCTATCTATTAGCCAAAGGATTTATCTAGATAAAAATGAATTTTATAATCCAACACCTTTATTCTTACTCTGTGCTAAAAAGTAAGGAGTAGAAGTTGATGTTTAAAGTATTGAAAAGAATTTTAACCATATTTATACTTTTTGTTGCCATTTCATTTTTTGTATTTTTACTGATTCATGCAGCTCCTAGTGATCCTGCTTCTGTCAAAATGTCAGTTGGAACAGGTCGTGTCTCTAAAGATGCTCTTGCACTCATGCGTGAGGAAATGGGGCTGAATCAACCTTTGCTTGTACAATATGGAAATTGGTTCCTTAAATTTCTTCAAGGAGATTTTGGAAAGAGCTTAATATCAGATATCCCGACTAAGAATTTAATGATTCCAGCCGTTATGAATACGATTCAATTATCAGTAATAACGTTAATGGTTTCATTAGGAATTTCCATCCCCTTGTCTATATTTTTTGTACGATGCCACAATCGGATTGTAAAGTCACTCTTTCAATTGATTCTATTTTTCAACATGTCATTGCCGTCTTTTGTGATTGGTTATTTCTTAATGTATGTATTTAGCGTTCAATTAAAATGGTTTCCTTTACTAGCTAAACAAGGTGGGAATGGTTTAATGTTACCGATTCTGACGCTTGTTATTCCAATGAGTGCAAAATTTATTCAACAATTTTCAGTCTTGTTAGAACAAGAATTACAACAGGAATATGTTAAAGTGCTTTATTACCGTGGAATAGAAGAGTCAAAAATCTTTCAACGACATTTATTGAAAAATATCTTTCCTACGATGGTAACCATTATCTTATTATCGTTTGCTTCTTTAATGGCGGGTGTCGTTGTAGTAGAAACCATTTTTTATTGGCCAGGAATTGGGAAGTTATTAATGGATAGTATTAGTTCAAGAGACTATCCACTCGTACAAATGATTGTCGTTTCTATTAGCTTTTTATATTTAGTGCTTACTCAAATTTCTGATGGAATACAAAATAGGACAGATACCCGTATTAAAGGCGGTGAGTTGTCATGACAAATAAGAGAAAATGGCAAATTGCAATTATTGTTTTAGTGTTTGCATTACTACTTTGGAGCACATTGTTTTTAAACTACGAAACGATGAATGCCAAAGATGTGTTAAGTCCACCAAGTTCTAGTCATTGGTTTGGTACGGATGATTTTGGTCGAGATATTTTTATTCGAGTGATTGTAGGAGCTAGGTATTCGATTGGAGCTTCTCTCTTCATTGTTGGTTTATCTTATTTAGGAGGCATTCTTTTAGGGGGACTAGCAGGGATATTTGGTGGAGGAATTGATAAAATCGTAACGAGTATCATTGATATTTTGTTAGCCATTCCTAGTTTACTCGTAGCTATTACGGTAGCTGGAGTATTAGGTGGAGGGTTAAGAAATGGTATCATTGCTCTTGTCATTAGTTATCTACCTTATTATGCCAAATTAACAAGAGGAGAAATTCGTAAAATTAAAGTTCGAGAATATGTCACAGTGATGTATATGCAAGGAGCTCCATTGTGGTATCGGCTGATGACGATTTTAAAAAATATTCAACGACCATTAGTGACGTATATGATCGTCAATATTTCAAGTACGATCTTAAGTTTAGCAACCTTATCTTTTTTAGGAATAGGAGTGAAAGTCCCTCAACCAGAATGGGGAGCTATGTTAAATGAGGGAAGATTATCGTTTGAACAAGCGCCATGGTTAATGATTGCTCCAGGACTTGCGATTACGATAACGATTATTATGTTTAACGGGATTCATCATTGGATTCAACCGACGAAAGAGAGGAAAATATGAAATTAAAAAATTTGTTATGCATCATTGCAGCAGCAGTATTAGTTGGATGCGCACCTGTACATCCAACATCTCAACAACAAAAAGGTAGCCAAAATTCAATTTTGAAAATTGGGGATTCTCAATTTACAGCAGGGATTGATCCAGCAAAAGATTGGGAAGGCTGGTTTACCATTCGTTTTGGGATTGGCGAAACCTTATTTCGTTTAACAAATGGCTTTCATGTAGAACCTTGGTTAGCATCCTCTTATAAGAAGATTGATGATCAAACATGGGAAATTCATTTAAAAGAAAATGTAAAATTTTCAAATGGAAATCCTGTTAATAGTGATGCAGTCATTGCTAGCCTGAAAAGAGTAGGAGAAAATCATAAGGAAGGTGAAATTTTTAAAACAGCTACTTATACAGCGAATAATTCACAAACTTTTACAGTTCATACTGAAAAACCAAGTCCTCAATTTATTCATGAATTAGTGGATTCAAAAACGGCCATTGTAGATGCAACAAGTAAGGATAAAATTGTAGGAACAGGTCCTTATGAGGTGAAAGAATTTAAACCAAATGATTCCATTTCATTAACGGCTTCGACTCATTATTGGGGTGGCAATGCTTCCATTAAGGAAGTTCATTATCAATTAATTCCGGATCAAAAAACATTGGAATTAGCGATTAAATCAAAAGAAGTAGATGGTGGAGTCGATTTAAGTGATGATGTAGCAGATTCATTAAAGAAAGATTCTTCCGTTCAAGTGTATAATCAATCAAGTACAAGAACCTATCATTTAGAGTTGAATAAAGCAAAATTACAAGATAAAAAAGTTCGCCAAGCTATTTTATATGCGATTAATAAAAAAGAATTGACACAAGATTACTTAAAAGGTCATGTAACTCCTGCAGATGGTGCCTTTTTAGATTCAAGTATTTATTCAAGTGGTAAATTTACTAATAAACAATACCAACCAGAAATGGCGAAAAAATTGTTAGAAGAAGCCGGCTATAAAACAAAAAATGCAGATGGTATTTTAGTGAATGCACAAAATAAACCATTACAAATTGTTCTAAAAACCTATAAGAGATTAGCCAATGAAAAAATTGCTACAGCACTGCAACAACAATTGAAAAAAGTAGGGATTGATTTGAAAATTGATATTCAAGAAACTGTTGATGGATTTAATCAAATGGATTATGACATTGCATTAGCTTCTTCATTAACATTGGCAACGGGAGATCCGTATTACTTCCTAAATGCAGCTTTATCTAGTGATGGGGCATTGAATTATGTGAAAAATTCAGACCAATGGTTAGATGAAAAAATTTCTACTTTAGCGCATGAAGAAGATGCAGATAAGATACGTAGTGAAGTAGCAGAAATCCAAGACTATGCAAAAGACGAAGCAGTTGTTTATTACATTGGATTTGTCAACCTACATGCAGCAATGAACAATTCTATTCATCATTTTGAACTATCTCCGTCTGATATCTATCAAGTTACAAACAAATTGGTAAAAGACTAATGGGAAAGACATTTTTTGAAGTCAAACAATTAAAGGCCTCATACAGACAGGAAGTAATTCTCAAAAATTTAGACTTTTCTATTAAAGAAGGAGAAGTCATCGGGATTATTGGTGAGTCTGGTATTGGAAAATCGACTTTTTTAGAATGTTTACTTGGAAATATTCATCAAAAGGTCATGATGAGTGCAAGTGAAATGAAGTTTTTAGAAGAAAACTGGTTGACCTTATCTAGTAAAAGGAGAAGAGAATATTTACGACAAGATATTGGCATCATTTTTCAAAATGGACAACATAGTTTAGATCCCTTATTTACAATTGGACAACAGTTGGAAGAAATAATGCTAGAAGCCAATCCTCAAAAAATAATAGAAACTCTGAAAATGGTTCAATTGAAAGAAACAGTATTGCACTTATATCCTCATGAATTATCTGGAGGAATGTTGCAAAGAGTGATGATTGCAATGGCCTTTATCAATCAGCCAAAATTAATCCTTGCTGATGAACCCTTTAGTGCTTTAGATGTCCCATTGCAAATGGAAATGATGCAATTAATTGTTCATCTTGCAAAGCAATATAGTACAGCAACGATTATGGTGACTCATCAACGAGAGTTAGCGTATAAATTTTGTACAAAAGTGTTGACCTTAGAAGAGGGGAAATTAGTCGCACAAAAGAAAGATTCTCTTAAGACATTCAATTTCAATCGATTATCTAATGAGAAAAAAGAAACATTCTTCCAATTGAAAAATGTAACAAGTCATTATAAAAATGAGAATCTTATTCTTAAAAATCTTACATTTGATATCCCAAAATATGAAGTAACAGGAATCATTGGACATTCAGGAGCTGGGAAAACCACTCTTGCAAGGATTTTATCTGGCTTTATTCCATATGAAGGCCATATTTTAATTGAAGGAAAAGAATTAAGAGAAGTATTGGCTCAAGAAAAACAAGGCTATTATCGAAGAGTTCAGTATTTATTCCAAAATAGTTTATTATCTTTTAACCCGAATCAAACGGTATTAAAAAGCTTAGAAGAACCATTAAGATTTGTTCGAAAAATAAAGGATCGTCCAGAACGGATTCAAATGATAGAAGAATTATTTCTAAAACTAGAGTTGGAATTGGATTGGCTAAATAAATATCCTCATCAATTATCTGGAGGACAATGTCAAAGATGTGCTATTGCAAGGGCTATATTCGCACAACCAGAGTGCTTGATTTGTGATGAAATTACGAGTTCGCTAGATGAAGCGAATCAGGAAAAAGTGATACAAGTTTTGCAAAAAGTTCAAGAGGAAACAAATATGACGATAGTCTTAATTAGTCATAATCAGTTGTTAATTGAAGCGATTTGTTCAACCGTCGTTGCTTTAAAAGAGGGTCAATTTATAGAGACTTTAATTTGAAGAACGAGCAGTGAATAATCCTAAACTGGTTTGTGTTGCCAAAAACGATTCCTATTTTAGTAAGCTCCACTGTCAAAATGGGGCTCTTTGTCAACTGTAGTGGGTTGAAGAAAAGCTAACATCTAG
>NZ_JAPTFO010000127.1:0-6746 GCF_030985515.1 Stenotrophomonas sp. Sm10 | reverse complement strand
CGGGGAGACAGGATTCGAACCTGCGACCTCTACGTCCCGAACGTAGCGCTCTACCAGACTGAGCTACACCCCGAAGGAGCCGCCTAAGATACCGTGTGAAGGCCAAGGCGGCAAGGTCTTTTTACATCTCAGCGACGATTTTCGTTCTCGATGCGGTTCTGCTCGCGGGCTTCGAACCACATGCCGTTGAGGATGGCCACCGTCGAGGCGAGGCCGGCACCGAGAATCCAGGCGAAATACCACATGATCAGTCTCCTTCATTCCGGGTAGGTGCCGACCGTTGGTCGGCACACGTGCAAGCAATCAATACGCGTTGGGGTTGTTGCCCATCTCTTCGGAGGTGGTCTTGCCCTTCAGCACGCGGTACACCCAGGTGGTGTAGGCGAGGATGATCGGCAGGAACACCGCCGTGGCCAGCAGCATGATCCACAGGGTCAGGTGGCTGGACGAGGCATCCCACACGGTCAGGCTGGAGGTGGGCTGGCTCGAGGACGGCAGCAGGAACGGGAAGATGGCGAAGCCGACGGTCAGGATGATGCCGGCGATGGCCGCACCGGAGGCGATGAAGGCCAGGCCACCACGACGGGCCCGCAGCAGCACCGCACTGGCCAGCAGGCCGGCCAGGCCGAGCAGGGGGGCCAGGATCGTGGCCGGCATCGCGCTGTAGTTGCGCATCCAGCCACCGGCGGCGCCGAGTTCGGCGGTCTTCAGCAGCGGATTGGTGGCGCCATCGGTAACCACCTGCGAGGTGATCTGGTAACCCGGCAGGCCGAAGGCCACCCAGGCGCCGCCCACCGCGAACAGCACGAAGGCGATGATCGCCGCGATGCTGCCGAATCGGGCGGCACGCTCGGCCACCGCGCCGTCGGTCTTGATCACCAGCATGGCGGCACCGTGGGCGACCAGCATCGAGACGCTCAGCAGGCCGGCCAGCAGCGCGAAGGGCATCAGCAGGCCGAAGAACGAGCCGGTGTAGAAGATGCGCATGCTGTCATCGAAATGGAACGGCACGCCCAGCAGCACGTTGCCCACTGCCACGCCCATGATCAGCGCCGGGATGAAGCCACCGATGAACAGCGCCCAGTCCCAGGTGTTGCGCCAGCGTTCGCTGGGCATCTTGCTGCGGAACTTGAAGCCGACCGGGCGCAGGATCAGGGCGAACAGGATCACGAACATCGCCAGGTAGAAGCCAGAGAAGCTGACCGCGTACAGCGGCGGCCAGGCGGCGAAGATGGCGCCGCCACCCAGGATCAGCCACACCTGGTTGCCTTCCCAGACCGGGCCGATGGTGTTGATCACCCGGCGGCGTTCGGCGTCAGTGCGGGCGACGAAGGGCAGCAGGGTGCCCACGCCCAGGTCGAAACCATCCATCACGGCAAAACCGATCAGCAGGATGCCGAGCAGCAGCCACCAGATCACGCGCAGCGTGGTGTAGTCCAGAAGAATGAAATCCATCTTGGTTCTCCTGCCTCAGGCCTGGCCGGCGACCGGCGCCGAGGCATTGTGGGAAGCATGCGGCTGGGGCGACTGCAGCGATGGCAGCAGCTCGTCCGGACCCTTGCGGATCGCCTTGAGCATCAGCTTGATCTCGACCACGATCAGCGCGGTGTAGATGGCGGTGAAGCCGGCCAGGGTCAGCACGATTTCATGCAGGGCCAGCCCCGATGCCGCATAGAAGGTTGGCAGCACGCCATCGACCGCCCACGGCTGGCGACCATACTCGGCCACGAACCAGCCGCACTCGATCGCGATCCACGGTGCCGGCAGCGTCCACAGGGCCAGCTTGAGGAACCAGCGCTTGTCCTGGAAATTGTTGCGGCAGGAGTAGTAGAAGGCCAGGGCGAAGAAGGCGATCAGGTAGAAGCCCAGGCCGGCCATCACGCGGAAGGTCCAGAACAACGGCATCACGCGCGGCACCGTGTCCATCGCCGCCTGCGAGATCTCCTGCGGGGTGGCGTTGAGGATGTCATCGCGATAGCGCTTGAGCAGCAGGCCGTGGCCCAGGTCCTGCCAGTGGCGGTCGAACATCTCGCGCGCTTCCACGTCGTTCTTGTTCGCACGCAGGCGTTCCAGCGCGCCGTAGGCCAGCTGGCCGCCACGCACGCGGTGTTCGGCGCGCTCGACCAGTTCCAGGATGCCTGGAATCGGCTGGTTCAACGAACGGGTGGCGATCAGGCCCATCAGGTAGGGGATCTTCACCGCGTAGTCGTTCTGGTGGGTGTCCTGGTTCGGGATGCCGAAGGCGGTGAAGTCGGCCGGCGCACGCTCGGTCTCCCACATCGCTTCGATCGCGGCCAGCTTCATCTTCTGGTGTTCGCTGGCGGCGTAGCCACTCTCGTCACCCAGCACCACCACCGACAGCGAGGACAGCAGGCCGAACGCCGCGGCCACCGCGAACGAACGTCGGGCCAGGTCCTTGTGCTTGTTGCGCAGCAGGAACAGCGCGCTGATCGCCATCACGAACACCGCACCGGTCACATAACCGGCGCTGACGGTGTGCACGAACTTGGCCTGCGCCACCGGGTTGAACACCACCGCCATGAAGTCGACCACTTCCATGCGCATGGTTTCCGGGTTGAACACCGCACCGGTCGGGTTCTGCATCCAGCCATTGGCCACCAGGATCCAGATTGCCGACAGGTTGGTGCCCAGTGCCATCAGCCAGGTCACCATCAGGTGCTTGACCTTGCTCAGGCGGTTCCAGCCGAAGAAGAACAGGCCGACGAAGGTGGCTTCCAGGAAGAAGGCCATCAGGCCTTCGATCGCCAGCGGCGCACCGAAGATGTCACCCACGTAGTGGCTGTAGTAGGACCAGTTCATGCCGAACTGGAACTCCATGACAATGCCAGTGGCGACGCCCATGGCGAAGTTGATGCCGAACAGGACGCCCCAGAACAGGGTCATCCTGCGCCAGATCTCCTTGCCGGTCATCACGTACACGCTCTCCATGATGGCCACCATGAAGGACAGGCCGAGGGTGAGCGGTACGAATAGGAAGTGGTACATCGCGGTCAGCGCGAATTGCAGCCGCGACAGTTCTACGACTGTCTGATCAATCATGGCCTGGCTACCTCGTTGGATAGTGCCGTTGCAGGTGGCGGGAAGGGTGGTCTACGACGTGAATGATGTGACCGACTACTTCAAACAGCCTTGATCCAGATCAATGTATGAACAGGTGCCCCGGTTGATCGTATGCCAACCTGATGAAGACTGCGACCGCCGGCCGCAGGGGCGGGCTATTGCCTGCGCCTACAATGCCGTGTCTCCCCCGTTGCCCGTGAAGACCTCTTGAGCGCTGCCGAAACGACCCCTGACGGCCTGTCCCCGGAAGCTGAAACCGCCCGCCAGCGGCGTGTGCGCACCGCCTGGCTGGCCGACCTGGCACGCTCCGCCCGGGGCCGCCAGCGCCTGGCCGCGCTGTGCATCAGCCTGTCCGGCGCGCTGTTGATCGGCCAGGCTGCCGCCATCGCCTGGCTGGTGCAGCAGGTGCTGGTGGAGCGCGTGCCGCTGGCCTCGGGACTGCCAGCGCTGGGTGGGCTGGCGGTGATCCTGGTGCTGCGCACGCTGCTGGGCAGCGCCACCCAGGCGGCTGCCGGTGACGTGGCCGACGCCGCACGCCTGGCATTGCGCGAACGCGTGTTCGCACGCCTGCTGGGCCACGGCCCACTGTGGCTGCGGCAGCGCCGCACCGGCGAACTGGGCGAACTGATGCTGCATCACGGTGATGCGATCGAGAGCTATTACAGCGGCTTCCTGCCGGTGCGCACTGAAGTGGTGGTGGTGCCGCTGCTGATCCTGGCTGCAGTGGCCTGGGTGGACTGGGTGGTGGCGCTGATCCTGCTGTTCACCGCGCCGCTGGTGCCGTTCTTCATGATGCTGGTGGGGTGGGGGGCCGAAGCCGCCGGTCGTGCGCAGCTGGGTGAACTGGCGCGGATGAGCGGCCACTTCGCTGACCGCATCAAGGGCCTGGGCCTGCTGCGCCTGTATGGCCGCGGCGAGGCCGAGCTGGAGGGTATCGAGGCGGCCGCCGAAGGTGTGCGCGTGCGTACCCTGAAAGTGCTGCGGATCGCCTTCCTCTCGTCCACGGTGCTGGAGTTCTTTGCCTCGGTGAGCGTGGCGATGGTCGCGCTGTACCTGGGCCTGAGCTATCTGGGCATGATGTCGCTGCATGCAGCGGTGCCGACGCTGGGTGCGGGGCTGTTCTGCCTGCTGCTGGCACCGGAATTCTATGCGCCGCTGCGACGGCTGGCCGCGCATTACCATGATCGCGCCAATGCACTGGCCGCCGCCGCCGAAGTGGAGCGCCTGCTGCAGTCGCTGCCCGATGAGCAGGGCCTGATCGAGAACGAGGTTGCACCTTTGGCGGTGGAGCCGGCCGAGGCCGCCTTGCCGCCGCTGCAGGCACAAGGGCTGGTGCTGCGCCCGCTGGGCGCGCCGCAGGATGTGCTGCAGGATCTGGACCTGCGGCTGGAGCCGGGCCAGCGCCTGGCCCTGGTTGGTCCCAGCGGCTCCGGTAAAAGCACCCTGCTGGAAGCGCTGGCCGGCTGGCTGCCGCCGCGCGCCGGCAAGCTGCAGCTGCGTCCCGGTGTGCAGGTGGCCTATGCCAGCCAGCGCCCCTACCTGTTCCACGGCAGCATTGCCGACAACCTGCGCCTGGCCGATCCGGGTGCCAGCGATGCGCGTCTTCGTGCGGTGGCCGAGGCCGCGCAGGTGCTGCAGTTCGCACAGCGCCTGCCACTGGGCCTGGACACGGTGATCGGCGAACGTGGCTTCGGCCTGTCCGGCGGCGAAGCCCGTCGTATCGGCCTGGCCCGGTTGTTGCTGCGCGATCCGCAGGTGCTGCTGCTGGACGAACCCACCGCGTTCCTCGATGCCGATACCGAAGCGGCGCTTTTGCGCAGCCTGGCCGCCTATGCACGTGGCCGCAGCGTGGTGGTCGCCACCCACAGCCCGGCGGTGATCGCCTGGGCCGACCGTTGCCTGCTGTTGCCGGAAGGCCGCCTGGTCGAGCCGGCACAGGCGGTGCGCGCATGAGCCGTTCGCCTGATTCGCTGCGCGCGGTGTTCCTGCGCCATCGGCCGCGCCTGCTGCTCACCGTGCTGCTGCTGTGGACCACCATGCTGGCCGGCACCGCTCTGCTGGGTCTGTCCGGTGGCTTCCTCACCGCCGCCGCGTTGGCTGGCGCGGCCGGCCTCGGCCAAGGCTTCAACTTCTTTTCACCGTCCGCTGGCATACGCGGGCTGACGATGGCGCGCATCGTGTCGCGCTATTTCGAGAAGCTGGTCGGCCACGACGCCACGCTGCGCATCGCCCGCGACCTGCGCGTGTGGTTCTTCCGCCGCGCGTTGCCGCTGGCACCCGCACGGTTGGGGGCTACGCGCACCGGCGACCTTCTGGCGCGCCTGCTCGGCGATATCGGTGAAGTGGACGGCCTGCTGGTGCGTGCGATCGGGCCGCTGGTGGCGTTGGGCGGATTGTCGCTGGTCGCGATCGTTTCGGCGGCACTGATCCTGCCGTCGGCTGCGGTGCTGATGGCGGTGCTGGCGCTGCTGATCGCCTTCGGCGTGCCGTGGCTGGGCGTGCGTGGCCATGACGACGAGGAGGCCGACCGTGCCGCGCATCGTGCCGCATTGCGTACCGCTGCATTCGAAGGGCTGGAAGGTGCGGGTGACCTGGCCGCGCTGCACGCCGATGCGGCCTGGCAGCTCAAGGTACGCGTAGCTGCCAAGCAGCTGGCCTCGCGTGATCGCCGCCGCCGCTGGCGCCTGATCGCGGCCTCGACGCTGCACGGTCTGGTCGCCGGGCTGGGGCTGGTGGCGATGCTGGCATTGGCCCTGCATGCGGCCGAACAGCAGCGCATCGCGCCGGAGATGGCCGCGGGCCTGGTGTTCCTGACCGTGGCGTTGATCGAGCTATGGGCCGGCATGGGCCTGGCCTGGCAGTCGCTGCAGTCCGGGCGCATTGCCGCCGATCGGTTGCAGGCCATCGTCGAGCAACCGCCGACGGTGGACGATCCGCAGGCGCCGCAGCCGGTACCGCAGGCCGCGCGCGTACAGTGGGATGACGTGCATTTCCAGTGGCCCGGTGCGGCGCGGCCGGTGCTGTCCGGCCTGCATCTGACCCTGGCGCCAGGCGAACGCATCGCCATCCGCGGCGACAGCGGCAGCGGCAAGACCACGCTGTCCAGCCTGCTGCTGCGGCTGTGGGATCCGCAGCAGGGACGGCTGACCTACGGTGGCCGCGATCTGCGTGATTTCGCCCAGGCTGACTGGCACCGGCAACTGGCGTGGCTGCCGCAGAACGCACCGGTGTTTGCCGGCAGCGTGGCAGAAAACCTGCGGCTGGGCGATCCCGATGCCAGCGACGCCGCGTTGTGGGCGGTGCTGCGCCGCGTGCGTCTGGGCGAATGGGCCGAGCGCAACGGCGGCCTGCAGGCCTGGGTGGGCGAGAACGGCGCGACGATGTCAGCCGGCCAGGCGCGGCGGTTGGCACTGGCGCGGGCGCTGCTGCGCAACGCGCCGATCCTGCTGCTGGACGAACCAACCGAAGGGTTGGACGTGGATACCGCACGTGCGCTGCTGCACGATCTCTCCGGGTTGCTGGACGGGCGCAGCCTGTTGATGATCACCCACGACGACCTGCCCGAAGGCGTGGTCGATGCGCAGTACCGGTTGCGTGATGGGGTGTTGGAGCGCGAAGCGTGAAAACACCCCGGTAGTGGGGGGGGGGGGGGGGGGGGGGGGGGG
>NZ_JAPTFO010000126.1:0-7126 GCF_030985515.1 Stenotrophomonas sp. Sm10 | reverse complement strand
AATATAGTCTTTCCCCTCTCCATTTCTAAGACCTTGTGAGACGAGAAAGGCCACATGAGTATGTCTAAAATCATGATAACGAATTAGTTTTAAATTTTTAGGCATGCGTTTTTTCAGTTTCGTTCTGAAATTAGAAATATCTGGACTGGTTAGAACCTCTGGTGAGTTTTGGAAAATTTGTAAAGAGTTAGTGTTGTCTGTAAAAGCCTTAAGTAGTTCAAATTGCTTTGCTTTCCAACTTTTTAGCTCTTCTACAAAAGCATTGTGAATGTAAATGCGTCTGTTAGATTGAGAGGTCTTAACAGTTCCAATATAGGCCTCACTATTTCGGTAGTATGCTGAAAATTTTACATCAACGTATTTTTCATCAAGGTTGATCTGCTCCCAAGTAAGTGCTAGTGCCTCACCAATTCGAACACCAGTATACATCAATAACCGATATAAAAGCTGGTATTGATATTCTGACTCCTCAAAAAATAAATCAAATCGTTTAAATTGTTCAGGTGTATAGTAGGCCATTTCTTTGTGTTGTTGTGGCAAACGACGCAGACCATCACAAGGATTGTTCGTTCTAATGCCATTGGTTACAGCAATATCAAACAGTTTATGAACAAAGATCATTTGCTGATTAATGTGTGAATTGGTTAGTGTGCCATCTTTTACGCTAGGTTGTTTTCTTAACCAGTCACGATATTGCTTGATATCTTGAAGCGAGACCTCTCTCATATTAGCATTTTTAAAATACTTAGAGACGTACATCCGATAATAAGATTCTTGACTGTCGATAGTCCCTCTTTTATTACCTCTAAGCTCATCTTCTTCTTTGACAAGAGAGTAGAGGTAAGCTACAGAGATTTTGTCTTTGTGTCCTACTTGGTGAAGTTTATTGATACGGTAAACAGCTTCATAACGTTCAGCTGCTTTACGTGATTTGAAATTTGTTTTTCTGTGACGCTTTTGATCGCCTGTTATAGCGTCGTAACCATCACTAATATCCACCTTCCATTTTTTATTATTTTGTCTAGTTACTGCCATGTGTAATCTCCTTACTCATTAACAGTATCTTCCAGTACGGGATTAATTATATCATGTTTAGCGGATAACTCAACACCTAGAATGTCTTCAATGGTTTTTAAAGGGACACGTCCCACCTTTTTATTTCCATGCCACTCAAAGCCATCTTGTAGGAGCTTTTGTTTGGCTTTTCTGATCAACTTGCTAGCCTGTGCATCGGTATATCCTGTAAGGATCATTAGTTCAATTTTATCTACAATTTGAATCATTTACTTATCCTCTTTTCTATCTTTCTGATGTCGTCGAGAGTCTAAATACTTAGCAAAAAAATAGGTTTTGTTCATTAACAGTCCCAAAAGATAAGGGTTATCTGTTCGTGCATACCTCACGAGTGTATTAAACTCTGTAAAGTTGTGTTCTTCTATAATATCAATAACTAAGGATAAAAAATTATCTGTATTACTGTTGACTAAAAATTTATCAAGCTCAAAACCACAACCTGATTCGATATCATTGATGTTATAGGGTGTCTTCTCTGGATTTTCAGCATGAGTAAAATAGTCATACATGCCTTTGGGTGACATTATAGGCTCAATATGGGATGGACCATTTAATTTTTCTTTGATTAGTTCTGATACTTGAGAATAGCTCTTTAAGGACTCAAAGTATAGGGCACCATGCTTGTGTGCTTTTTTGAACTCACCAGTTTCCTTATTGATATCTTTATCATGCCATGGACTGAGTACAAAAGGTATATGTAACTCTTCAAGGATTTCTAGGTAATTATGGGGTGTACTTTCTTTATAAATCAGGAAAGCCCATTTGTTTGACCGTTTTTCTTTTGGCAATAGTATTATCCTTCCTATGATTATTGATTATTGGTGTAATGGGGGTCGTAGTAGCCCCATTACACAGTAAAAATGTTATTTGAAAAGGCAGTACACTTGGCTTTCACTACGTGAGCCAGGCACTGCCCTATTATTAACGTTTAGTTCCTTTAAACCAGAGCTTATTTCCCACCCTTAGAGGTGTGGAAAAATAGTAGTTGGGGTTATAATTGGAGATTTCTTCTTTGATATGTTCTTCCATATCTTTCAAAAGTTTTTGAGCTTGTTGAGTTCTAGGCAACTTTAAGAAAATAGAGACCTCTTCTTGATGGATATCGACAGTGCATTTCCTAACGGATTGGTTAAATTTACTTAAAACAGGATTGAATCGTGTAATGGTTTGGTTTTCGATTGTTACGATAGGTTCAGAGTATTCGACTTGTTTAAGAAATTGACGCATTCGGATAGTTTGATAGACTGACTTGAAGTAATTCCAAAGGGAATCTTTAGCAATCCGATAAAGTAGTTGACCGATTACCAAAATTGAGGAGATAGCTAGGATAGAGATTGAAAAAACTAAGATGACTTGTTTGATATTATCTAGACTATCATTGATTAGGATAAAAGAGTTATTATATTGAGATAGGCCACTCAGTTCGATAGCTTGATAAAATAAGCCTAAACAGAACTGTGCTAAGAAACAAATCAAACCTATGATGGTGAGATTTATGATAAGGTTGTAAGTTTTTTGGAAGAATGATTTTTTCATATTTATAAGATACCTTTCTTAGTGTAATAGGTTGGACAGAGCAAAGGTAGGACTTGATAAGGGTGTTCGTTATCGATGATTTGAATTAACCCAGTTCCTTTTCCTATTGGGATGACTATACCCTCAGGGTCAAGATCTGGAAATAGGAATTGCGTAGTTTTCTTATTGATATTTCCAATTTGAATGAGTACATTTAACTGTTCACGAACGGATACAGGGATGGTATTATGGTCAAAACGCTGACTTACCAGCAGTAAGTGAACTTTTGCCGCTCTACCTAAAAGGGCAATTTGGGACATGAGAGAAAAGAAGGAATCTTTGATTGTCTTATTAACACCCTCTGACAAAGCTAGGACCTCATCAATCACGATAGTTAGATGGTCGAAGTGCTGATTTGGATTGTCATATAGAATCTCTTGCCTTTGTTGGATAAGGTTAAGGTAATCACTAAGATTTTCATTGATTTCAGACACAAAATCTGATTTAGAGCGGTTTTGTTTAGGATGGATAACGGCAATGCCATTTTCTCTTGCCCATCGTGATGGGGTATCAAACTTTGGGTCTATTATAATAAGGTCAGAGATCTGTTTGAGGTGACTAAGAAGATAGGTCAGGGTGTATGACTTTCCTGAGACACTATTGCCGGTAATGGCTAGAGAAGTGACGTTATTATAATCTAGGACAAGATTTTTCATGATTGGAATAATGTCTTCCTCGTGACTCTTAGTGAAGCTGTCTAAATCAGAGATGATAAGTCGTTCGGAGACCCCTAATTTCCATGGAAAGAAGAGACCACGTTGAACATGAATATCATTAGTGTCAAGAGCCATAAAATAAGCAGAGTTTTGCTTTAGCAAAGTATATCGTGGGTACAATGATGCGTTAGCAATTAAGAAAATTTTTTGGTAGAGGTCGTCATCGATGATGTAACCAGCTGGTAAACGTGGTAGAAAAAGGAAGCCATCATCCATAATCTTGCAGTCAAAACTATTAGTATAGCTTGTTTCACCTTGCATGAGAGAACCGAGGCCCATATTAAGGCTTTGAAGGAGGTACTGTTCCAATTCTCGTTTGGTCATCATTTAATCTCCTTGAGCCCATCAGCCTTAAAATAAACATTGTAACCAACCTCACAAGCTTGAAGGTTATCAAATGTAACCATGGCCATATAAGGTGGAAGAGTTACCTCAGAGTTAAATTTCACAGTGAATGGAGGAAGTCCTTTTTGTGAAAACCAAGCTTTATAAGAGATTATCTCCCCAGTAGGCTGGTTGTCCTCAAACCGAATCTGTGGTTCTAATTCAGTGCTTAAGCAGTAAATAGCTTGCTTGTTGTCGATATATTCAATTGCAGTATTGGCTGAGTAGCCACTTTTACGATTACGTGTTTTCATGTGTATTACCTCGTTTTTTTATTTTGTCTTAGCTAAGAACAAGTTTAGTTTACGCTATTTCAATAAAGCAGACTGTCAGATTTTTTGACAGTCTGAAGATAATTATTGTATTACGATGCAAACCAATTCCGTAAGCCATTCAGTCAATCGTTCCGTAATCTGAAAAGAAGTCTCTTCAGTAAGAAATGTTGGAAAGAATTGAGCTAATGAGTTTAAAAATATCTCTTGATGTGCATTTACAAAATCTGATATATTTTTTGGGTCTATTTTTTCATCAAGTTTTTTATAGATAGCTTCTCTAAAGAAAGTTTGTTTAAAGCATGATGCATTCAAAATAGTAGAAATAATAGTTTCAATGAGTTGGAGTTCAAATTCAGAGCTTGGGAAAAAAACTTCTCGTGGTGTCTTGTAATTCAGTGTTGATTGAAAAGCTTCAAAGCTCTTTTTAGTGAGATTTCTTCTTCCTTTTAGAATTTCTCCAACGGCACTTTCTGAAATGAAGTCAAAATCATCTTCTGAGTTGTCGGAAGCGATTTGATTATTGTAGATTCCTAATTCGTTCATTTTTGTCTTGAGAGATTTGCCCAAAAGTTGGCTGTAAAGTCTTTTAATTTCTTTTGAATAAGTCATTTGTTTCCTCTTTCTCGTCCGAGACGGAAAGAAACATGGAAAGTTTGACCGAAAAAGGTATGAAAAAGCGCACACCAAAGGAAACGGTGAAACTTTTACATAAACAAAGAGCTTGGTGCTTGTTTATAGTTTCAATCCGTCTATTTAGTGCGCACTATTTAGACATGTTTGTTTGATCTGTTGAATACAGATTTCTAAGATTCTATCGTATTCGAACCCAGTTTTATAACCCAGTGACATAGTTTTATTTTTGGGTTAATCCGTAGGCTTAGAAAACTATGTCAGAATCTCATGTAAATAGTTTACAGCATCTCAAAGACTCATTTTTAAAACTAAATCAGTTTTGAATCCTCCATTATGGAAATCCAAGTATTATAGTTATATAGTTAATTGAATAAGGAGATTGTTGATAGGAGGTGTTTAAAGAGTAATGCAAAAAAGCGTTTAGAATTCTTGTTTCTAAACGCTCCTATGTTTGATAGAATATAGCTTGAGATTTGATAAGGAAATCTGTAATAGGTGATGATGAATACTAAAAATATTGGATAACTTTAGCAAGAAACGAACCTAATGTGGGTTGATGTTTGATAGTTATACAGTATGAAAAATCCAGATATAAGACGAGATACGGGAGATATGTCATATGAATTGTTTTGGGGATTATAATAAGAGTTAAATGAGCATAATGGATTTCTGTTGAAAGATTTAGTTATAAGAAGAGGAGAATTATGGATATTGGGATTCGTGCTGATGGAATGACGACATCAGATTTTGAAAATTTTACTATTGAAATCGTTAAGAGAAAATTTAAGAATAGTAGCCTACATGGATTTAAGGAAGGAAAGGATGATGGTATTGACGGTATTGATGATATCAAATCTCCTTCTCTCATTATTCAAGCTAAACGGTGGCAGGTAACCAAAAATAAGACTACAGCCGTAAAACATTTAAAAGAAGAAATTGATAAAATTGCTCGGACGAAAGAAAAATATGGTTGGGTAACGGATTTTAAATATGTTATTGTTACAAGTATGGGGTTATCCCCTGCAAACTTAAAGGAGATTCGTGATTACGCGGATGAAATTATTCCTAATGCAATTCCGACCGATGATTATATCATTTACTCATCTACGTTAACAACTCTTTCTCAACAGAAAGAATATAGAGATATTTTTATGGATTATGGATTGTTGGAGAAGGATATTTCAATTATCCTGAAGAGTGATCGACTGAAATCGGTAGAAGCAGAATCACATGAATATTTTTCAGATTTTGATTCTAAATATTTTGTTGAAACACACTTTCTAGGAGAAGCCTATCATATTTTACAAAAGGAACATATTTTATTAATTCAAGGACCCGCGGGAATTGGAAAAACAACAACTTGTTCAATGCTAGGAAATTTATTTTTAAATAATGATGATAATACCTTTGATGTTATTGTTCGTAGAGTGGAAGAGATTAACGAGGTCCTCAAATTATATCATGAAGTTTATAGGGAGAGCGAAGATAGGAATCTTTTTGTAGTTTTTGATGATTTCTTAGGACGTAATAAGTTTGATGTTGAAGAGAGGATACTGCAAGATATAAGAAAACTATATTCCGCATCAACTTATACTAATAATCTCTTTATCTGTTTAAATTCTCGAACTCAAATTCTTCAAGAAGCAACATCAATGAATTCTGAGTTTCAAAAACTAATAAATGAAAAATTTTCAGAGGAAAGAAGATTTATTATTGATCTATCTAAGTACTCGGATAAAGAAAGAGCTCATATCTTTAGGAAAGTTTTTGAACGAAAAGCACACTATCTTGAAAACGATGACAAGAAAGAGCTTGTAGAAAAATATAACGATCTTATTGGAAGAGATTGGAAAAGAATTGTACACCATCGAAATTACTTTCCTAGGTTAATAGAATTAATAGCAAATAATTTTAAGGATTCTAACGAAAATTTTTATGATTATGTAGTATATAATCTTGAGCATCCTAATCAGCTTTACAATAATTTATTTAACAATCTGAAGGATGAAGAAAAATATTTGTTATTTTCTTTATTTCGATTCGATAGCTTTCCTATCAAAGAAGAGTGGTTGATGAACTCACTTCAAGCTTTGAAACTTAATCCAATATTTGATTTTCAGAAATCGTTAAAAAAACTTGATGGTTCATGGCTTACTTTTAAAAAAGAAAGTTTTGATGATGACAGTATGGTAGACTTTTTTAATCC
The DNA here is from genome assembly GCF_030985515.1 of Stenotrophomonas sp. Sm10. NCBI lineage: Bacteria > Pseudomonadati > Pseudomonadota > Gammaproteobacteria > Lysobacterales > Lysobacteraceae > Stenotrophomonas > Stenotrophomonas sp. Sm10. Next base: position 263 of record NZ_JAPTFO010000126.1, on the reverse strand, counting down.
TAGCATAATTGATTTTTTAAATGATAAACTAAAAGGGTATCCCAAAATAACTGAAAAAATAACTCAGAATTCTATTTACCTTCACCAATTATGTAAAGGGGTTGATGATTATGTATTGGGTAAATTAAATGATTCGCAGAATATATTTTTTAGTAAACTATTAGCTAATTGGAACAACTTCGAAGATAAAGACGATTTTATTGGCGAAAAAATCCTAGCTATTATATATTTAAGTCAATTTTCAAAATTTAAGGATGATTTTT
>NZ_JAPTFO010000125.1:0-7247 GCF_030985515.1 Stenotrophomonas sp. Sm10 | reverse complement strand
GGCAACGGTCGGGGCAGCAATAGCGCGATCACGGCGCGCGCGGGGCTCAGAACCGTGCGGTCATGCTGAGGAAGTAGCTGCGCCCAGCGACGAAGTAGTCGGTGGAGCCTTCGGCATACAGCGTCTTGTCGGCCAGGTTGCTGATGCCACCGCGCAGGGTCAGCACCTCGTTGACGTTAAGCGCTGCGGTCAGGTCATACAGCGTGTAGGCCTTGAGGAAGGTCGTCGCCGTGCCGGTCTGCCTGCCGGTGTACTGCGCCGACAGGCTGCTGGAAAACACCGTGTTGGGCGTCCAGTCCAGCGACGAATAGCCGGAGAATTCCGGCGTATCGATCAGGTTGCGGCCGGTAGTCAGGTTCCTGGCTTCCTTCATCCAGGTTGCCGAGGTGCGCCAGCGCCAGTGCTCGCCGAAGCGGAAATTGAGGTTGCCTTCCATGCCGCTGGTGCGTGCGCGCTGCACGTTGCTCATCCGTGTCCACCAGATGCCGTTGAACCTGCCCAGCGGTGCGTACTCGATCTTGTTCCTGAAGTCGGTGTGGAAGTAGGTCAGGCCGGCATCGACCAGGTCGTTGTCAAAGCTGATGCCGATCTCGCGGTTGGTGCTGGTTTCCGGGTCCAGGTCCGGGTTTCCGGCCATGTAGCAGCCGCCGCGGGTATAGCCCAGCGGGATCAGCGAGGTGCAGCCACGGCCCCCGGACTGGGTGGCGGCGCTGGGCGAGTTCTCGGTCAGGCTGGGCGCGCGGAAGCCCTTGGAAACGCCACCGCGGATGGTCCATTGCTCGGCCGGATGCCAGACCAGGTAGGCGCGCGGGCTGACGTGGCCACCGAACTTCTCATGGTGGTCCAGGCGCGCGCCCAGGGTCAGTGCCAGGGTGCGGTGCAGCTTCAGTTCGTCTTCTACGAACAGGGCCCAGGTATCCACTTCCAGATCGGAACCGCTGACGGCATTGCCGGCATAGTCGATCGGCGCGCGGCCGATGGTGTCGGTGTTGGTCAGTTCCTGGCGCTTCCACTGGCCGCCCACGGCAAACTGGTGTTCAACGCCGAGGGTGAACGGCGTGGTCAGGTTGCCCTCGATGATCGTATCTGTTGCTTCGGAACGGCCGGTAGCACCGATGTTGTTCCTGTACTCGGTCCAGTACGCACTGATCTTCGAATTGCCGAAGCTCCACTTGCCATCGTGGTTGAGCGCCAGCGAGCTGCGCTTGAGCTCACTGGCACCCCACGCGCTTTCATCCTGCTTTTCCAGCGACGCATCGATGAAGGCCTGCTGCACGCCATGGCCGGCTTCCAGCGACAGCGCCTGTGCGTCGCTCAGGTTCCACTGCAGCAGCGCGTCGACATTGCGGTCCTTCTCGCCCGCATAGGCATTGCCGTAGACACCGCCGTTGGAGCGGTCCGAATCGCGGCGCATGCTGTTGGCGCCGATGCGCAGGCCAAAGCGCTCGCCGAGCGGGCCGGAGAACGTTGCGCCGATCTGCTGGGTATCGCCGCGCTTGCCGTCAGCGGGGCGGGTGTAGCTGTGGGTGGCGCTGCCGCTCCAGTCATCACCGATGCCCTTGGTGATGATGTTGATCACCCCGCCCATGGCATCGGAGCCATACAGCGACGACATCGGCCCGCGCACCACTTCGATGCGTTCGATCTGCTCCGGCGAGATCCAGTTCAGATCCTGACGGCCGAGGTCGGGGCGGTAGTTGGTCGACGCCGAGCTGCCCATGCGCTTGCCGTCCACCAGCACCAGCGTGTAGTTCGACGGCATGCCGCGCAGCTTGATCTTGGACTGCTCGCCGACCGCGCTGAGGCCACCGGTCACGCCCGGCACACGGCTGAGCAGGGTGGCCAGGTCGTGCACCGGCTGACGTTCGATGTCCTCGCGGCTGATTACGCTGATGCTGGCCGGGGCATCCTTGATCCATTGCTGGTTGCCCGAGGCGGTAACCACCACGGTATCCAGATTCGTGGTGGAGGCATCGGCGCTGGCCTCTGCGGCAGCCATGCCGGGCAGGCCAAGCAGGCAGGCGGCGGCCAGGGCGCTGGCCAAGCGGGTGCGCGGCGGGCGCGCGGGACGGGAACGGGACAGGGGCATGATGGCTTCCATCGGAGGAGGGAGACCCGATGGAGGCAGCAGGCGCACGCAGACAGCGGGCAGCTCCCTTCCATGGGTCGTACGGCGCCGGGGCTGGAACCGGCGCAGCTGGGTGGGTTTTGACCGTGCGGACGACGGCAACCTGCCTGGTTCATGAAATGATAACCGTTCGCATTTGTTACGATCCAGTACAGGAGGCGACGAGGTGACATCCGATACCTGGCTGCCAGACTCGCCTGCTGCTTGCTGAATGGGGATAAATCCCGGCGTAGGCCTTCGCACCCGGCTTACATCCGGCGCCCTAGACTGGGCCGCATTTTCGATTCCGCCCTGTTGGAGATCGTGTGGGTTCCGGTAGTGACAGACAGCGACTGCGCGGCGTGAGGCCGACGCAGCCAGGACAAGTGCGGGCGCCGGGAAAGCGCGCCGGGAACCTTGGTGCATGCAGCCCGGCCGGGATGGCCGGCCGTGCCGACCGCGCGGAGTAGGCGGCAATGGGGGTGCAGACCATCCATGCGGAAGCGGGTACGCCCCGGCTTGATGCCGGCTGGGCGCTGCTGCCGGTGGAATCGCCGTTGCAGATGCCCGAGCAGACCCTGCGCGAGGGCCATCTGAAGGTTCGACGCCACCGCACCTCGCCGCGGCTGATCGGCCTGCGCCGGTTCTACATCTTCGGCGGCACGCTGGCGATGACCGCCATCGCTACCCGGATGATGTGGCGGGTGCTGTCGGCCAACGGCATCAGCGTGCTTGAAGCCTGCCTGCTGGTGCTGTTCGTCGGCCTGTTCGCCTGGATTGCGCTGTCGTTCGCCAGTGCCGTGGCCGGCTTCCTGACGGCGGTGTTCGACCGGGGTTACCGGCTGGGCATCGATCCGGACAAGCCGCTGCCTACGGTACACAGCCGCACCGCGCTGCTGATGCCAACCTACAACGAAGACCCGCGCCGCCTGCTGGCGGGCCTGCAGGCGATCTACGAGTCGGTGGCGGCCACCGGCCAGCTCGACCGCTTCGACTTCTTCGTGCTCAGCGACACCCGCCGCGAGGACATCGCCGGTGCCGAGGAACAGGTGTTTGCCGAACTGCGCGAGCGTGTACCTGATGGCCGGGTGCGGCTGTTCTACCGCCGCCGTGGCGACAACAGCGGGCGCAAGGCCGGCAACATCGCCGACTGGGTGCGCCGCTTCGGCGGCGCCTACCCGCAGATGCTGATCCTGGACGCCGACAGCCTGATGACCGGCGACAGCATCGTGCGCCTGGTGGCCGGCATGGAACACAACGCCGACGTCGGCCTGATCCAGACCCTGCCGTCGGTGATCGGTGGCCGTACCCTGTTCGCGCGCATGCAGCAGTTCGGTGGCCGCGTGTACGGGCCGGTGATTGCGCGTGGCGTGGCCTGGTGGCATGGCGCCGAGAGCAACTATTGGGGCCACAATGCCATCATCCGCACCCGCGCCTTCGCAGACCACGCCGGCCTGCCAGCGCTACCAGGACGCAAGCCGTTCGGCGGCCATGTGCTCAGCCATGACTTCGTCGAAGCGGCGCTGATGCGGCGTGGTGGCTGGGCCGCGCACATGGTGCCCTACCTGGGTGGCAGCTATGAGGAAGGCCCTCCGACACTGACTGACCTGCTGGTGCGCGACCGCCGCTGGTGCCAGGGCAACCTGCAACACGGCAAGGTGGTCGGCAGCCGTGGCCTGCACTGGATCAGCCGCACGCACATGCTGATCGGCATCGGCCATTACTTCACCGCGCCGATGTGGGCGATGCTGATGCTGATCGGCATCGCCATTCCATTGTTCCAGGAAGGCATTGATTTCAACGCCCTGCTGCACCTGTCGCCCAGCGTTTACTGGCGCGCACAGGACGAAGAACAGGTGGTTCGCCTGTTCGCTGCCACCATGGCCGTGCTGCTGCTGCCCAAGGTGCTGGGGTACCTGGCAATGCTTCTGGAGCCGGTCGACCGTCGTGGCTGTGGTGGCGCGATCCGCGCGTTCGTTTCGATGCTGGTGGAAACCGTACTGGCCGCGCTGATGGCGCCGGTGGTGATGTACGTGCAGTCGCGCGGCGTCGCCGAAGTGCTGTCCGGGCGCGATTCCGGCTGGGACGCGCAGCAGCGTGACGACGGTGGTATCTCGTGGCTGGCGCTGATCCGCGGCTATGGCGGCCTCGGCGTATTCGGTGCCTTCATGGGCGTGCTGGCCTGGGCCGTATCGCCGTCGCTGGCCGCGTGGATGGCGCCGGTGGTGATCGGCATGGTGCTGGCGGTCCCGGTGGTGGCGCTGACGTCATCGCGCGGGCCGGGTACCTTCCTGCATCGGCTTGGCCTGCTCGATATCCCCGAAGAGAACATCCCGCCGCCGGTGCTGGTACGCGCTGCACAGCTGCGCCGGGAAGCGGCCGAACAACCGCCGCTGTACTGATCGCCCTGCGGCAGCGGCATAATGCGGCTCGAACTTGAAGGAGCCACATCATGCTGCAAACGGTGGAACAGGAAACCGGCGCCTCGCCGCAGTGGTCGGTGATCTGGCTGCACGGCCTTGGCGCCGACGGTCACGATTTCGCGCCGATCGTGCCGGAGCTGGTGCGTCCGCACTGGCCAGCGCTGCGCTTCGTGTTCCCGCATGCGCCGGTGCGGCCGATCACGATCAACAACGGCGTGCCGATGCGCGGCTGGTACGACATCGTCGGCATGGATTTCCGCTCGCGCGCCGACATGGCCGGCGTGCAGGACTCGGTACTGCAGCTGGATGCGCTGATCGCGCGTGAGATCGAGCGCGGCATCGCTCCGGAGAAGATCTTCCTGGCCGGTTTCTCGCAGGGTGGCGCGATCATCCTGACCGCCGCACTGTCACGCACGGCGCCACTGGCCGGCCTGATTGCACTGTCCACCTACCTGCCCGAGGCCGAGAGCGCCAAGCGCGCTGACGGTGCGGTGCAGGTGCCGGTGTTCATGGCCCATGGCAGCAGCGACCCGGTGATTCCGCAGGCGGTGGCCGTACACAGCGCGCAGGCCCTGCAGGCGATGGGCCTGGAGGTGGAGTGGCACAGCTATCCGATGGCCCACCAGGTCTGCGCCGAAGAAATCCAGGCGCTGGGTGACTGGTTGCAGGAACGCCTGGGCGCTGCCTGAGCCATGTCACCGGCCAGCGCCCCGCCGTGGATGCCGGAACTGTGCCGCCTGCCGCGGCTGGCGGCGATGCTCGGCCTGGCCGAGCTGGTGGTGGTGGTACTGGCGCTGGCGCCCGACGGTAGCCGTCACTGGACCTTCGGCGAATTGCTGTCGGCCAGCGGCTTCGCGTTGTGGCTTGCGCTGGCGGTGACCGCCAGCCTGTGCCTGCTGCGGCAGGCGCTGTCGAGGCTGCCGCAGGTGCTGGGGGCTGTGGCGGCCATCGCACTGGCGACACTGATCGCGGTGATCTGCGCCGGCATCGTGCATGCGCTGTACGCGGTGCTGGGCGACAACTTCGCCCGCGGCATCAGCTTCTGGCGCTTCACGCTGGGCAGCGCGGCCACCACCGCGCTGATCACCGCGCTGGCCCTGCGCTATTTCTATGTGAGTGACCGCTGGGCCGCGCAGGTGCAGGCCAACGCACGCGCACAGGCCGATGCGCTGCAGGCGCGGATCCGCCCCCATTTCCTGTTCAACAGCATGAACCTGATCGCCAGCCTGCTGCATCGCGATCCGGCGGTGGCCGAGCGTGCGGTGCTGGACCTGTCCGATCTGTTCCGTGCGGCGCTGGGGGCGGGCGAGGGCGATTCCACCCTGCGTGACGAATGCGAGCTGGCCGAGCGCTACCTGTCGATTGAATCACTGCGCCTGGGCGAGCGTCTGCAGGTGCGCTGGCAGCGCGATGAGCCGCTGCCCTGGAATCTTCCCCTGCCTCGCCTGGTACTGCAGCCGCTGGTGGAGAACGCCGTGCTGCATGGCATCTCGCGGCTGCCCGAGGGCGGCACCATCGAGCTGCAGCTGGTGCGCGAGGGCAACGAGCTGCAGATCCGCGTGCGCAACCCGGCGCCCGACCCGCAGGCGCCCGGACTGGCCCTGGCGCGCGGTGCCGGCCATGCCCAGCACAGCATCGGCCATCGGCTGGCCTGGCGTTTCGGCAGCGCCGCGCGGATGACGGCTGGCTGGAGCGAGGGCTACTATGCCTGCCAGGTGACAGTGCCGATCCAGTGAGGGAGCGATCGTGAGGGTAGTCATCGCCGATGACGAACCGCTGGCGCGCGAGCGCCTGCGCAGCCTGTTGTCCGCGCAGGACGGCGTGGTCGTGGTGGCCGAGGCCGGTAACGGCGAGCAGGCCCTGCACGCGTGCGCGGAGCTGCAGCCGGACCTGGTCCTGCTGGATATCGCCATGCCCGGGCTGGATGGCCTGGAAGCGGCCCGTCATCTGGCCAGCTTCGAACCCCGGCCGGCGGTGGTGTTCTGCACCGCCTACGATGCGCATGCGCTGTCGGCGTTCGAGGCTGCGGCGATCGACTATCTGATGAAACCAGTGCGCGCCGAACGCCTGGCGGCGGCGATTGCACGCGCACGCACGTTCCTGGCCGGCCGTGATGGCCAGCCGCAGGACCATCGTGGGCAACAGGCACGGAGCATGCTGTGCGCACGCCTGCGCGGCAGCCTGCGGCTGATCCCGCTGGACGACATCCACTACCTGCAGGCCGAAGAGAAGTACGTGGTGGTGCACCACGCACGTGGAGAAGACTTGATCGAAGAGTCACTGAAGTCGCTGGAAGAGGAGTTCGCCAGCCGCTTCATCCGCATCCATCGCAACTGCCTGGTGGCACGCCATGAGCTGGTGGAGCTGCGTCGTGGCACGGGCGGCCAGGTGCAGGCGATGCTGCGCCATGGCAAGCAACCGCTGGAAGTCAGCCGCCGCTGCGTGGCGACGCTGAAGCAGGAACTGCGGCATCTGTGAGGTTTCCGCGCGGCCTGCGGCCGCGACTGCTTTCAGATCAACAGCAACAGCAACAGCAACAGCAACGGCGGGTTGGTCGGCTCGTTGGTGCTACGTACTGGGTCGGGCCGAGGTGGGGTGGCGGGACACGCTGCAAGTACATCCCTGTAAGCTCGATGGCGCCTTGCTCGTGTGCGCTGTCCTGCGCACACGGCAAGACCGGGGTTGGGCGTCCTGCCCAACCCGCCCGAGGCATGCCT
>NZ_JAPTFO010000124.1:0-7376 GCF_030985515.1 Stenotrophomonas sp. Sm10 | reverse complement strand
TCGATCCGGCCATGCTGAAGGTGGGTCAAGCCTGCTTCCAGCAGGCTTGACCACGAACATAGGATCTCGACTCTACATTTCAGGGTTCGGTATAGCCGGCACAGTCCGGCAGCGCCTGGTCCGGGTGGAACATCCCCGCCCCGAAGCGGAACAGCCGCGTGTAGGTACACACAGGGTCCTGTTCGGTGCGCAGATCCTGCTTCTTCAGCGGCCCCTTGGCCAGCGAATCCTCGAAGCGCGAAACACCGGCCGGGAACCGGGTCGCCACGGTCTGGTAGCGCAGCACGGGCATGCCCTGCCCTGCTGGATCCAGCGCCAGCTTCGCCGAAAAGCTGTATTCGTCGTGGCAGGCGCCTGCACGCTGCTTGCTGTCCTGCTCGCTGAAACAGGCGCGGATCATCGCATTGCCCAGCCATGGCACGGTCAGCACGTCGTCGTCCACCTGGATGTCGTCCTGCAGGTGGCGCACGCGTGCCAACTGCAGCGTGGACGCATCGGCACCTCCACCGGAGTACATGGTGCTGAACGTGACGATGCCGCCCACCAGCACATTCTGGCGGGCGCGCTGCTGCGGGTCGGTCACCGGTTCATCGCTGCCCACGCCAGGGGCCAGCCGCACGATCCATGGCCACAGCGACAGCTCGCTTTCCTGCGGCACGTCGATGCTGACGTGGTAGGTGTGCGGCTTGCCCCGGCCCTGCACCTTCTCAAGCACTTCCAGCACGCTCGGCCGGTCACCCTCCTCGGCAACCGGTTGCACGCGCATGCACCAGTTGCCGTCCCGCGTGCAGTCATAAAGCCCCGACGGTCCAGTCTCACTCGCGATCAGCACCTGTCCCAGCGGCTCCATCACATTGCCGGCGGTATCGCGCTGCTGCGGCAGGATCGCGGACTGGGCCAGCGCCAGCAGCGGGGTCGCCAGCAATGCAGTGCAGAGGGTGGCGCGGGCGAGAACGGTGGGCATCGAGGAGATTCCTGCTGATGAATCCGGATGGTAGCGCAGGAAAATCGGGAAAACTGCGACCCAGCCCATTCAACGGACACCCGACTGCCCTCTTCTATCAGAGCATCAATCCAAACTACGCCCCACCAGCACTTCGTAGAATTGCCGGGGAAGCGAAGCCGTCATCAGTTGGCGACTCGAGATTCTCACCATCCCAGCTTGCCTGACTGATCCACTCCACCGCCTTTTCAGCGAACTCAGCGAAAGTGGGAGCGAGAAGGTACTTGGTGTCTTCATCCGCACCAAAGGCAATCACCTGTCCTTCACCACCGTCAATGTCGGGATCGAAATCCAATCCCATGTGATTGCCGCCACCATCGTGAGTCAGCGGTATCCAACGCGCATTGGTGTACATCGGCTTCACCACCCCCGCGGGACTCGACCTCATGAACTCCGCGCAGTCCTCGTTCATGCCGTCGGCCTCAATCTCACGCCAACCGTGCCACTGCCGCCTGATCTCCATGGACGAAAGCATTTGACTCCCGAACAGAAGCCCGACCCCATCCTGCCCATCGTGAATCATCAGCAACTGCCTTAGCAGATCTGGCAAAGCGACTCCAAGCTGAGCCTCCAGTTCAACCAACTCGCTTTCGGAGGCTCCCGGCCGCAACTGCGCTTCATCCAGACAACTCTTCTCGCGAAGCGACGCTTTGATGAATGCCCATATCTGATCTGCAGTCTGCATTGGTCCTGTATCCCCCCAGCCAAGACCTCAGCCTAGTGCCAACCCGATCAGTGAGGAATGCAAGAAGTCCGAATTTTCAGATGGTGCGCCGCTAGTGCCCACTACAGTCGCAGCCACCCCATCCCTTGGCCTTCGAGGTCTGGCCGATGCCCGGGTTGAACGTGTTGCTCGGGTCCAGCTGCCTGTAGAAGCCCGCCAGCGCAGGCTTGGCAGGGTACAGGTGGCCGACATTGTGCTCGGCCGGATACTCGGCGCCACGCTGGTCCAGCAGCGCCCACATCGCATGCTCGATCGCCATCGGGTCTTCACCTTTGCGCGCGATGTAGTCCTGGTGGAACACGTGGCACAGGAAGTGGCCGTAGTACAGCTTGTGCAGCAGGCGCGCGTCGATATCCGCCGGTAGCTGCTCGAACCAGTCGGCATCGTCGCGTCGCAGCGCGATGTCCAGCGCGACGATGTCCTGCACCTGGTCACGATGCACTTCACGGTAGCGCACCGCGGCACCGGCCACGGCAAAGCGATGCAGGAACGCCTTGCGTCCCTCCTCCGCCGTGCAGTGGAAATAGCCGCCTTCGTGGCCGGCGAAGAAGCTGCGCAGCCAGGCCTCGGTTTCCGCAGCGTCCTGGGCAGAGACCTTCAGCAACAGGTGATGCTCGTAGCGCTGGCGGAACTCGCCCATGCGCTTGGGCAGGTGCGAGGGCAGCAGGCCCGTCAGCACCTGCATCACACGGTCGGTCACGCCGCGCAGGCCCAACCGCTCGAACCAGCCATCGACACGGCTCTTCAACGCGAACGCGGCGGGCACGCGGGAAGTGCCAAGGCGGTCGATCAGCAGGAAGCTGTCCTTGCCGTAGCGCTCGCCGATATCATAGGCATCGCGGTGGATGTACTCGCCAGCAATCGGCAGGCGCTCGAAGCCGGTCAGCAGCTGGCGCCGGATCGCGGTGAGGCTGTCGGTACGGTTGCTGCCTATATAGAAGACCTCTGCAGCCTCTTTTTCGAAGGTGTCCAGGCGCACCGCGAACACTGCCAGCTTGCCGGCAGATCCCGCTGCCTCGAAGTGGCGGCTGGGGTCGGCATTGAAGCGTGCCGGGGTATCGGCGTCGACCTTGCGCACTTCCTCGGCATAGCGTGGGTCGGAAGCCGCACAGCCGTCGCCATCGCCCACGTCGGCGGCCGTGTAGTCACCGGCCTGCAGGCGCTGCAGGATCTGCTCGGGCGTGTCACCCAGCGCGATGTCCAGATGATTGACCAGCTGCAGCTGGCCCTCCGCGTCGACCTGCGCGTAAAGTGCCAGCTCGGTATAGGCCGGGCCACGTCGCACCAGCGCACCGCCGGAGTTGTTGCAGATGCCGCCCAGCACCGAGGCACCGATGCAGGACGAGCCGATCACCGAATGCGGTTCGCGACCCAGCGGGGCCAGCGTCTGCTCCAGGCGGTCCAGCGTGGCACCCGGCAGGCACAGCACCTGGCGGCCTTCGTTCAACAACTGGATGCCGGTCAGGCGCAGCGTGCTGACCAGCACGATCGGCCGGCCATAGTCATCACCGTCCGGGGTCGAGCCGCCGGTCAGGCCGGTGTTGGCCGCCTGCAGAATGATCGCCGCGCCGCCCTGCACCGCAGCCTGCAGCACGCGCCACAGTTCCAGCAGCGTACCCGGGCGCACTACGGCCAGCACCGGGCCATCGCCGAAGCGGTAGCCGCGACGGAAGCGGCGCGTGGCCTTGTCACCGGTCAGTACATGGCGACCGCCGACCGTATCGCGCAACTGCGCCAGCACCGCATCGTGGCCACTCATGGCAGGCTGGCCAGCGAATCGCGGCCGATGTCGGCGATGCGGCGCGCGCCGGTCAGCGTCATCGCCACGCGCATTTCCTTGGCGATCAGGTCCAGCAGGTTGGCCACCCCGGCTTCGCCCTGCGCAGCCAGCGCATAGACGAAGGCGCGACCCAGCAGCACGGTGTCGGCACCCAGCGCCAGCATGCGCACCACGTCCAGGCCGGTACGGATGCCCGAATCGGCGAGAATCTTCAGGTCGCCCTGCACCGCGTCGGCGATGGCCGGCAGTGCGCGTGCGGTGGACAGCACGCCGTCCAGCTGGCGGCCACCGTGGTTGGAGACCACGATGCCATCGGCACCGAACTTGACCGCATCACGCGCGTCATCCGGGTCGAGGATGCCCTTGATCACCATCGGGCCCTTCCAGAATTCGCGGATCCACTCCAGGTCCTTCCAGGAAATGGAGGGATCGAAGTTGCTGCCCAGCCAGCCGATGTAGTCCTCCAGCCCGGTCGGGTTGCCGCGGTAGGTGGAGATGTTGCCCAGGTCATGCGGGCGCCCGAACAGGCCCACGTCCCACGCCCAGTGCGGATGGGTGATGGCCTGGCCGATACGGCGCAGCGAGGCGTTCGGGCCGCTCATGCCGGAGTGTGCATCGCGGTAGCGCGCACCCGGCACCGGCATGTCCACGGTGAACACCAGCGTGGTCACGCCCTCAGCCTGTGCCCGCTCCAGCGCATTGCGCATGAAGCCGCGGTCGCGCAGCACATACAGCTGGAACCACATCGGCCGCTGGATGGCCGGTGCCACTTCCTCGATCGGGCACACCGATACAGTGGACAGGGTGAACGGGATGCCGCGGCTGTCGGCCGCGCGCGCTGCCTGTACTTCACCGCGCCGGGCATACATGCCGGTCAGGCCGACCGGCGCCAGCGCCACCGGCATCGCCAGTCTTTCGCCGAACAGCTCGGTTTCCAGGCTCAGGTCGGACATGTTGCGCAGGATGCGCTGGCGCAGCGCGATGTCGGACAGGTCGGAAACGTTGCGCTTCAGCGTGTGCTCGGCATACGCGCCGCCATCGATGTAGTGGAACAGGAACGGCGGCAGCCGGCGTTGCGCTGCAGCACGGTAATCGGTGGAGGCGGAGATGATCATGGGGTCAACCGTGTGGGGAAGGCAGGCGCGAGGCCCGCGCACGCCGGGCTTCGTTGTCATCGAGGGTGCGCAGCGTGGTGTGCACGAATTCGAGGTGGGCATGCGCGGCGGCGCGCGCGCGTTCGGGGTCGCCCGCCAGCACCGCGTCCATCATCTCGCGGTGCTGGTCGGACAACGGCGAGAAGGTCCTCGCCGAGGTGTAGAGCTTTTCGCGGCTCTGCGAGATGTTGGTCTGCAGCAGTTCGAACAGCCCGCGCATCACCTGCAGCAGCACCAGGTTGTGCGAGGCCTCGGCGATGGACAGGTGGAAGGCCGCGTCGGCCTCCGCCTCGCCGGTGGGGTCGTCCTTGCCGTGCGCGTCCATCATGGTCTGGAAGGCCTGTGCGATGCGCGCGCGGTCCTCGTCGGTGGCACGCAGCGCCGCATGCCAGGCGGTGGCACCTTCCAGCGCGTGGCGGATCTCCAGCACGTCGAAGCGGTATTCCGGGTCGCCCTGGAACAGCGGCAGGTACGGCGCCAGCGGTTCATCCAGCGCCTGCCGCGCGCGTGCCGCAGGCTCGGCCACGTAGGTGCCGCCACCGACCCGTGCGGTCAACAGACCCTGGCTGGCAAGCTGCGCGATGGCCTCGCGCAGCGCGGTGCGCGAGACCCCCAGCTGCACCGCCAGGGTGCGCTCGGCCGGCAGCCGGTCGCCCGGCCGCAGCTGTTGTTCCTGCACCAGGCCGCGCAGCTGCGCAGCCACCTTGTCCGAAATACGTTGCGTGCTCATGGCGCCATTGTGGCCCGAAGCGCGCAGCGGGTGGTCGGCCAGCCGCGCATGGCTCAGGGAATCATCCAGGTCAGCCAGTAAGCCTGGGCCAGGGTGATCAGGCCGACCATCGTGGTGAAGATCAGGCTGTGCTTGACCGTGAAGCGGAACAGATCCGATTCCTTGCCGGCCAGGCCGACCGCTGCGCAGGCAATGGCGATCGACTGCGGCGAGATCATCTTGCCGGTGACACCGCCAGTGGTGTTGGCCGCCACCAGCAGCACGTCGGACACGCCGATCTGCTGCGCGGTGGTTGCCTGCAGGGCCGAGAACAGCGCATTGGACGAGGTATCCGAACCGGTCAGGAACACGCCCAGCCAGCCCAGGAATGGCGAGAAGAACGGGAACGCGTCGCCGGTGTGCGCCAATGCCAGCGCCAGCGTCGCCGACAGGCCCGAATAGTTGGCGATGAAGGCGAAGGCGAGCACCATGCCGATCGAGTAGATCGGCATGCGCAGCTCGCGCACGGTTTCGCCGAAGGTGCGCAGCGCCGAACGGGCCGGCATGCGCAGCGCGATGATCGCGATCACCGCAGCGAGGATGATCGAGGTACCGGTGGCCGAGAACCAGTCGAACTTGTAGACGGCTTCGTAGCTCAACGGTGCATCCACGATCGGCGGCATCTTCTGCACCATCTGGTCCAGGCCCGGCACCGGGATCTTGAGCACCCAGCTTTCCAGCGGGCCACCCGCCGCGAACAGCGACTTGAACGGCTTGATGCTCCACAGCGTGACCATCGCGGTGAGGATCAGGAACGGCGACCACGCCCTGGCGATCTGGCCAACGCTGTAGCGGGGCGCTTCCAGTGCCTGTGCGGCCGCCTCGGCGCTGGTTTCGGTATCGAAGCGGAAGATCCGCACCGGCTTCCAGCGGCGCAGGAACAGGGTCAGGCACACCAGCGACGCCAGCGACGCGGTGATGTCCGGCAGTTCCGGGCCGATGAAGTTGGAGGTCAGGTACTGCGCGATGGCGAACGAGCCACCCGCAACCAGCACCGCCGGCCACGTTTCCCTGATGCCGCGCCAGCCATCCATGATCGCCATGATCCAGAACAGCACGATGATGGTCAGGAACGGCAGCTGGCGGCCGGCCATCTGGCCGATCTCGAATGCATCCAGGCCGGTGACCTGCCCGGCCACGATGATCGGAATGCCCATTGCACCGAACGCCACCGGCGCGGTGTTGACGATCAGGCACAGGCCGGCGGCATACAGCGGCTTGAAGCCCAGCCCGACCAGCAACGCTGCGGTGATCGCCACCGGCGCACCGAAACCGGCCGCGCCTTCGAGGAAGGCGCCAAAGGCGAAGCCGACCATCAGCATCTGCAGGCGCTGGTCTTCGGTCACCGACAGGATCGAAGCGCGGATGATGTCGAACTGCCCGGTCTTGACCGAAACTTTGTAGAGGAACACCGCACCGATGATGATCCAGGCAATAGGCCACAGGCCGTAGACGAAGCCGAAACCGGCCGCGCCCAGCGCCTGGGCCAACGGCATGCGGTAAAACAACAGCGCCACACCAAGCGCGATGGCCACGGTGATCGTGCCGGCCAGCCAGCCCTTCATGCGCAGCACGGCCAGGGCAACGAAGAAGAACGCGATCGGCAGCAGCGCGATCAGGCTGGACAACCACAGGTTGCCGGCGGGGTCGTACAGGTGTTGCCAGGGCTGCATGAAGATTCTCGACTGGGAACGGAGGAGCCCACCGCAAGCGGTGGGTCGCCGTGGCCGTCGATCATTGGTATTACCATTGATGATTTCGATCAGACCACTTGTAGCAGATTTAACCGCCACTCCGACGACGAGCCTATTAGACCATAGGGCTAGCCTTCATATTGGTCCGACCATTACAAACTTCATGGTAGTGCCGGCCGCGGGCCGCGCCCCCCGCCACCCCACCCAAAAACCCGTCAGCAACCCCCCCCCCCACCCCAGCCCCACCACCCA
>NZ_JAPTFO010000123.1:0-7537 GCF_030985515.1 Stenotrophomonas sp. Sm10 | reverse complement strand
CCCCCCCCCCCCCCCCCCCCCCCCCCCAACCCCCGGGTCCGCCATTGATCGGGTGGGTGCCGACCGTTGGTCGGCACACCTACTCGCCGTCCCTTTCCGCGTCGGCCTCGAAAAGATGCATCAGGTCGTTGCGTGCATCGCGCGAGGTCTGGATCACGGCCGCTTCGTCGTCGTACACCAGATACTGGTCACGCAGCAGCTGCTCATCATGTTCGCGGAAGCGCTGCACATGGCGTTCGGCCACGTCCGGCGCCACGCCCAATGCGGTCAGCACGCGGCCGCTCATCTCCAGGCTGGTGCCAAACACTTCGCGGAACGGCTCGGCCGACATGTCCATCAGGCGCCAGGCATGCTGGCGGTTGCGCGCACGCGCCAGCACCGTCGCGTCCGGGTACAGCCGGCGCACCATGCGCACCGCGCGCAGGTTGGTCTCCGGGTCGTCCACGGTGATCACGAACACATCGATGTGCTCGCCGCCCGCCGCACGCAGCATCTCCGGCCGGGTCGGGTCGCCGTAATACAGCTGGTTGCCGAAACGGCGCAGGTCGGCCACGGTGTCCGGGTTCGCCTCCAGCGCCACGAAGGGCACCTTCTGTGCCGTCAGCAGGCGTGCGATGACCTGGCCGAAGCGGCCCATTCCGGCGATCAGCACCTTGGGGCGGTTGTCCGGCGCCACCTTGTCGGCCTCGGCTGCCTCGCGCGGTGCGGCCTTCTCCTGGCCGAGCAGCTTGAGCAGCGCGATCATCAGCAGCGGCGTGATCGCCATCGACAGGCCCACGATCGCCACCAGCCGGTCGTGGTTGGCATTGCCGAGCAGGTGCGCGCGCTGCGCTTCGTTGAACACCACGAAAGCGAACTCGCCGCCCAGCCACAACACGCTGCCCAGCAGCAGCGACTGCCGCGGACTGAGCCGGGCGATGCGGCCGATCGCGTACAGCAGGCTGAACTTGACCACCAGCAGGATGCCGACGCCAGCCGCGATCATCCACGGTTCGGCGGCAATGCGGTCCAGGTCGATGCCCATGCCCACCGCGATGAAGAACAGGCCCAGCAGCAGGCCCTTGAACGGCTCGATCTGCGCTTCCAGCTCATGCCGGAACTCCGAATCGGACAGCAGCACGCCGGCCAGGAACGCGCCGAGGCTGGGGCTGAGGCCGGCTTCCTGCATGAACCAGGCGGTGCCCAGCACCACCAGCAGTGCGGTGGCGGTGAACACTTCCGGGCTGCGGGTGCGGGCGATGATGCTGAACACCTTGCGCAGCACCGGTCGCCCGCACAGGATCACCACTGCCAGCGCACCGAGGGCCACGGCGGCGTCTTCCCAGCGCAGGGTCTCGTTCTTCACCCCGCCCAGCAGCGGGATGGCCGCCAGCAGCGGAATCGCGATCAGGTCCTGGAACAGCAGGATGGCGAACCCGAGCCGGCCATGGTCGCTGTTGATCGCCTTGTGCTCGGACAGCAGCTGCAGGCCCACCGCCGTGGATGACAGCGCCAGCGCCACACCTACCACCAGCGCGCTCTTCCACTGGAAGTGGTCGAGCAGCAGCAGGCCGCCCAGCACCAGCCCGGACAGCGCCACCTGTGCCGCACCGGCGCCGAACACCGAGCGCCGCATCACCTTCAGGCGTGCCGGTGACAGCTCCAGGCCGATCACGAACAGCAACATCACCACGCCGATCTCGGCGGCGCCGAGGATGCGGTCGGCGTCCTGCACGAAGCCCAGCCCGTCCGGGCCCAGCACCACACCGGCCGCCAAGTAGCCCAGCACCGCGCCGAAGCCGAACTTCTTGAACACCGGCACGGCGATGACCGCCGCCAGCAGCAGCACCAGCGCCAGTTCCAGACCACCGCTATGCATGGGAATACCTGGTCATCGGGGGAGCCGCTGTGCGTCCGTTCGGGTTGGGAAAAGCGTGGCGAACACCACCGCGCCATTATGCGCGCCGGCCTGTGCATGCACGAGAACAACCTGCGGGCAGGGTGCTGCCGCGGCGGGACCGGGTTGACCTGCATGGTCCACGGGTCCAGACTGCCCGCCGCTGGCGGCGCGTCCGCCGGCACACGCATCCCGGAGTCCCCAACCCATGTCCAGCGACAGTAGAAGTCGACCTCGTTCGACGCCAGCGATGGCCACCGCCTGACATCGGGACGGTTTGCCTGCGTTGGCGTTGCGCGAGGTCGCACCCCCACAAGGCAAACCCGATGAACCAAAAGCAATTGCTGCGCCCGGTGGCCGATGCCGCCGCACTGGCCGCGCCGCTGGCGAACTTCAACACTGCCGATGCGGTGGAATTCCTCAACACGCTGGAGCTGACCCGCGCCGCGGAAACGCTGGCTGCCCTTCCGTTGCCGCGTGCAGTGAAAATGCTGGAAGCGCCGGAACTGCACCGCAGTGGCGAGCTGGTGGCAGCGCTGCCCCCGGCGCGCGCTGCCGCCCTGCTCGGGTTGATGGCCGACGACCGCGCCACCGACATCGTCCATGAGCTGGATGAGGAAGAACGCGCGCGGTTGATCCCGCTGCTGGGCACCGACGCCCGCCAGGCCATCCAGAAGCTGCTCAGCTACCCGCCGAACACCGCCGGTGCGCTGATGACCACCGAGTACGTGGCGGTACCCGCCAGCTGGACCGTGGCGCAGACCCTGCAGCACATCCGCCAGGTCGAGCGCACCCGTGAAACGGTGTACGCGATCTACGTGCTGGAGCCGTCCAGCCAGCAGCTGCAGCAGGTGGTGACCATGCGCCGGCTGATCACCGGCCTGCCGGAGGAGTCGATCCTGGACGTGGCCCAGGTCAATCCACCGGTGACGGTGGACGCACTGATGGACCAGGAAGAAGTGGCACGGCTGATCCGTCGCCACGACTTGCTGGCGATCCCGGTGGTCGATGCGCAGCAGCAGATGCTCGGCATCGTCACCGTGGACGACGTGCTCGACGCGCTGATCGAGGAATCGACCGAGGACGCGCACAAGTTCGGCGGCATGGAGGCACTGGACAAGCCCTACATGCAGATCGGCTTCCTGGAGATGCTGCGCAAGCGCGCCGGCTGGCTGAGCGTGCTGTTCCTGGGCGAGATGCTGACCGCCAGCGCGATGCAGCACTATGAGGACGAACTGGCGCGCGCGGTGGTGCTGACCCTGTTCATTCCGCTCATCATGAGTTCGGGCGGCAACTCCGGTTCGCAGGCCACCTCGCTGCTGATCCGCAGCCTGGCGCTGCGCGAGCTGCGCCTGCGCGACTGGTGGAAGGTGGCCCTGCGCGAAGTGCCCACCGGCATGGTGCTGGGCGCGATCCTCGGCTGCCTGGCCATCGTGCGCATCGTGATCTGGCAGCTGGGCGGCCTGCACGACTACGGCGAGCACTGGATACTGCTGGCGATCACGATCGGTGCCGCGCTGGTCGGCATCGTCACGTTCGGCTCGCTGTCCGGCTCGATGCTGCCCTTCATCCTCAAGCGGCTCGGTTTCGACCCGGCCAGCGCCTCGGCCCCGTTCGTGGCCACCCTGGTGGACGTGACCGGCCTGGTGATCTATTTCAGCATCGCCGCGATGATCCTGCACGGCACGCTGTTGTAACGGGAGCGTCATCCACACATGACGTGGATCTACTGGTCCCGGCGGTAGATCCACGCCATGCGTGGGTGCGGTATCAGGACCTTGCGCACGATCATGCCGTTGCCGCGCCAGTCCGTGTACCGTAGGCGCATGAGTACCTACCACCTGCAGTCCGTGTTCCGTCCGCAGTCGGTCGCGGTGATCGGCGGCAGTCCGCGTGAGCGTTCGGCCGGCCGCGCGGTGATGCGCAACCTGCGCGGCACCGGCTTCCCCGGCAAGGTGGCGTGGATCAATCCGCGGCATGCCGAGATCGATGGCATCCGCACGGTCAAGCGGCTGAAGGACCTGGACTGGGTCCCCGACCTGGCGGTGATCACCGCACCAGCGGCCATCGTGCCGCAGGTGGTGCGCACTGCCGCCGAACGTGGCGTGCAGGCGGCGATCATCCTCACCGCGCACCTGGGCGAAGGCCCCGGTTCGTTGTCTGCACAGGTGGAGGCGGTGGCGCGCAAGCATGGCCTGCGCATCCTCGGGCCGCATTGCCTGGGCGTGATCGCGCCGCACGCACGGCTCAATGCCAGCATCGCCGCGCACTTCCCGCAGGCCGGTGATCTTGCGTTGATCTCCGAATCCTCGGCCATCGCCGCCGCACTGGTGGAGTGGGGCGTGGCGCGCTCGGTCGGGTTCTCTGCCGTGGTCTCGCTGGGCGACACGCTGGACGTCGACTTCGGTGACCTGCTCGACTACTTCGCCACCGATTACCGTACGCGCGCCATCCTGCTCTACGTCGAGCAGATCAAGGACGCGCGCAAGTTCATGTCGGCTGCGCGTGCCGCCGCCCGCGCCAAGCCGGTGGTGGTGGTGAAGTCGGGGCGCGCCGAGCGCGTGCAGCCGGGCAGCCGCGATACCCATGTGCAGGCCCTGGCCCGTGCCGATGATGTGTACGGTGCCGCCTTCAACCGTGCCGGCCTGCTGCGCGTGGGCGCGCTGGACGAACTGTTCACGGCCGCCGAATCGCTGGGCCGGTTGGGGACCTTCCCCGGTCGTCGCCTGGCCATTCTCAGCAATGGTGGCGGCGTCGGTCGCCTTGCCGTGGACCAGCTGATCGCGCTGCGTGGCACGCTGGCCACCCTGTCCGACAGCACGGTGCAGAAGCTCGATGCGGTATTGCCACAGGGCTGGTCGCGCAGCAACCCGGTCGACATCGTGGTCGACGCTGATGGTGATCGCTATGCCGCCGCCATCGAGGCGCTGCTGGCCGACAACGAGAATGATGCGGTGATGGTGGTCAACGTGCCGACCGCATTCACTTCATCCGCAGACGCCGCACAGGCGCTTACCCGCACGCTCGGACTGCGCCCGCGCCATCACCGCGACAAGCCGGTGTTCGCGGTGTGGCTGGGCAACGATGACCAGGCCACCGCCGCGCTCAACGCGGCGCGGGTGCCGACCTATCCGACCGAGGCCGAAGCCGTACGTGGCTTCCAGCATCTGGTGCGCTACCGCGAAGCGCAGAACGCGTTGATGGAAACGCCGCCCAGCCTGCCGCAGGACTTCAGCGTCGACACGGCCGCCGCGCGCGCACTGGTCGATGCCGCGCTGGCCAACGGCCAGCAGTGGCTGGACCCGCTGGCTACGCATGAACTGCTCAAGGCCTACGGCATTCCCTCCGCGCCGGTGATGCATGCGCGTGACGCGCACGAGGCGATGGATCTGGCACAGCCGCTGCTGGAACGCGGTGCCACGGTCGCGCTGAAGATTCTCTCGCCGGATATTCCGCACAAGTCGGAAGTGGACGGCGTGCGCCTGAACCTGTCCACCCTGCCGGCGGTGCAGAGCGCGGCCAACGCGATCCTGTCGCGTGCACGCCAGCTGCGGCCGGATGCGCGCATCGATGGTCTGCTGGTGCAGCCGACCATCGTTCGCCCGAAGGCGCGCGAGTTGATCGTCGGTATTGCCGATGACGCGACGTTCGGCCCGGTGATCGTGGTCGGCCGTGGCGGTACCGCGGTTGAAGTCATCAATGACAAGGCTTTGGCGCTGCCGCCGCTGGACCTGCGCCTGGCCCACGAGCTGATCGGCCAGACCCGCGCCTCGCGCATCCTCAAGGCCTATGGCGATGTGCCTGCCGCCGACGAGCGCGCACTGGCATTGGCGCTGGTCAAGCTGGCACAGCTGGCCGCCGACATCCCCGAAGTGCGTACGCTGGACATCAATCCGTTGCTGGTCGACGGCAAGGGCATCCTCGCCCTCGACGCACGCGTGGCGGTGGCGCCGTCGCGCATCCTGCACAAGGGCCGTGGCCATCCGCGCTTCTCGGTGTTCCCGTACCCGAAGGAGTGGGAGCGCACCATCGAACTGTCCGATGGCGGCCGTGCCTTCGTGCGTCCGGTGCGGCCGGAGGACGACGCGCTGTTCCGTGCGTTCTTCGCCCGCGTCAGCGACGAGGACCTGCGCCTGCGCTTTTTCCAGTCGGTGAAGCACTTCAGCCACGAGTTCATCGCGCGCCTGACCCAGCTCGACTACGCACGCTCGATCGCACTGGTGGCGATCGAACCGCGCAGTGGCGAAATGCTCGGCGCGGTGCGCCTGCACGCCGATGCCGATTACCACCGCGGTGAGTACGGCATCCTGATCCGCTCGGACCTGAAGGGCCACGGTATCGGCTGGCGGCTGATGGCGATCATGATCGAGTACGCCAAGTGGCTGGGCCTGGACGTGGTCGAAGGCCAGGTGCTGCGCGAGAACAGCACCATGCTGGCGATGTGCCAGAGCCTGGGCTTCAAGACGAAGCTGGACCCGGATGACCCGACGGTGATGATGGTGACCTTGCCGGTGCAGCAGGTCGAAGTGCCTGACGTCCCGCCGGTGGCGTGATCGCCGCCCATCGGTAGCGCCGGGCCATGCCCGCCGATCACCTCACCGCTGCGGTTCCACCGCCACCGCCGTGCCATAGCACAGCCGCACGGTCAGCCCGGTCATCACATAGATGGCGTCGTAGCGCATGCCGATGATCGGGTTGGCAGCCAGCTGCCGTGCTTGCTTGTCTCTGCTGCGCCAGGTTTACTCGCGGCCTGTCCGCACAGCGCGGTGTAGATGGTGATGGTGTCGCCAAAAGAGCGGCTCCGCCGCTGTCTTCTGTAGCGTCGAGCCATGCGCCACTGGCTATGCAGCCGTCGAACGTGGCTCGACGCTACAATCCGCCCCCTGTTGCGGCATGGTTCCGTCACCGTGCTGGCGCGACAATACCCCCATGACCGACCGTATCCCCCTGCTGCTGCTGCCTGGCCTGCTCAACGACGCTGAGCTGTGGCGCTCACAGTTGGCTGATCTTGCCGACATCGCCGATTGCACGGTAGGCGACCAGACCCGTGGCGAAACCCTGCAGGCGGTGGCCGAGGACGTGCTGGCACAGGCGCCGGAGCGCTTTGCGTTGGCCGGGTTCTCGCTGGGCGGTTTCGTCGCCCAGCAGATCCTGCGCATCGCGCCGGAACGCGTGCTGCAGCTGGCGTTGATCGATACCTCGATCCACGCCGATTCACCGGAACGTGCCGAGCAGCGCCGCAGCCAGCGCGCCAGCGTGCGCCTGCCCGGAAAGTTCCATGGCTTCGGCGATGTGCTGATGCGCAGCTACATCGATGCCTCGCGGCTGGATGATTACGTGCTGGTGCAACGTGTGCGTGACATGACCGCCCGCCTGGGCGCGGACGTGTTCCTGCGCCAGAGTGCGCTGGAACGCCGTGACGGCCATGACGTGCTGGCTGGCTACCGCGATCCGCTGCTGATCGTATGTGGCGCCAACGACCGCATTACGCCACTCGCGGTCAGCGAGGAAATGCACGCCCTGGTGCCGCACTCGCAGCTGGTGGTGGTGCCGGACTGCGGGCACCTGGCACCGATGGAAAAGCCGGATGAGGTCAGTGCGGCAATGCGAGGCTGGTTGTTGCAGGCCTGATGGATCCGCGGGGGGGGGGGGGGGGGGGGG
>NZ_JAPTFO010000122.1:0-7554 GCF_030985515.1 Stenotrophomonas sp. Sm10 | reverse complement strand
CTTCGGATGAAGGACGGACTTTAAAATCTATTCGTCGTCAGATGGATCAACTACTTTATTTAGAGTTGACTAATTTTCACGCTATCACAAAAGGTAATAATTTTGATATTCAAGATTTAGAGTCTGTTCATTCTCGTTTTGATCCATCCCAGCATGAATTGATGGCTAGAATTGATGACCTCATTAATGAAGATGTGGCACGTGGTCAAACAATTAAGAACTCACACTAAGGAAAGATGGATTGATTTGACTAAGAAAGGAGCATAAGTGATGAATCTATCGTCTAGTCCTAATATTACATTTATGCTTCAATACACAGAGGCTAATAGTCAATATGTGGATTATACAAATCGTGATGAAGCTGTCAAAATTGACGAAGAATTGTCTTTAGAAACAAACAGGCAAATGATTGAAGGATTGACTGAAGACGAGATGACTCGTATTCAGGAAGCTGTTCCTGAAACTCAGTTGAATTTTAGGAAATACATTGATTATATGAACCGTTCCTATGCAACCGAAAAACAATCTGAAGAATTAACCGCCGTCTTTACTCAGGAAGCAGATTATCTCCAAAAACGACGATTAACCGATCTAAAAAATAAGTTAGAATCGGCTTATCAAAATGGCTCCCTTCTCTGGCAGGGTGTTATCTCGTTTGATAATGCTTTTCTTGCTGAACAGGGATTGTATGATGTTGCAACTGGCCAAGTTGATCAAAAAGCAATCAAGGCTGTCATGCGTGATATGATGCCAACCCTAATTCAGAAAGAGGGTCTCTCAGATTCTGCATTTTGGTGGGGAAATATTCATCTAAACACAGACAATATCCATATACATTTTGGTCTTTCTGAAGTGGAATCTAACCGTGAGAAAATATTTTATCGTCCACGTGGCCGAATGGAGTATAAGGGAAATTTCTCTCAGAAAACAATCAATCGGTTTAAAAGTGGTGTTTACCACGGCTTACTGAAAGAAGAAACACGATCAAACCTTCTCAGAAAAGAACAGATTCTAGCTAATCTTAAAGCAGATTTAATAACCTCTGTTTACCAGGAAGAAAAGATTACTTCTTCAGCTGAAAAAAAATTTTTGGAACAAGCCTATAATCACTTACCCCTTAATAAAAAGTGGCGTTATGGCTCAAATGCTAGAGATTTTGCGGTCAGTAAATTTTTCCTAGATAAATATTTAGACTCTTATCTTCAAAATGCAGGAAGGGAAGTCTATCAAGATTTTTTAGAAGAAACGAAACAATTTCTTCAAACCTATCAAGGTTCCTATTCAGCTGAAAAAAATCAAGTCTATGAAAAAATACGAAAGGTTGATGGGAAGACCATACGCACACTGGCACAATCAAAAGGTTATGATCTCGATCAGGTCTTGTCACGTCGAGTCTTGAAATTAAGGGAGCGCTTAGCTAACCGTATTTTATACTCTTTTAAGGAGGATGTCCCACAAATTCCAGACGTTCAGCTGGAAAAAAATTTGCGAACCTTTTCTGGTTTGAATCAAACAAAGATTTTAGAACAGTTACCGACTGCTAGTGTTGTTAAAACATTGGATTCATGGGAAAAAATGGGATACGTTGTTAAGGCTGAATCGAAACCATTGGAGATTGTAAAACCTATTTATGGGGCTTATGATAAATATGGTAAAGGAATTGGTCGTCCAGAGTTCATTAAGAGTTATGTTTATGATATTAGTCAGATGACAGAAGATGTCCAATCAAAAGTTTTAACACTTAAAGAATTATCCCTGTTTTCTTCTGAGGAATTAAAAGCATTAGTGGATGCGGCTAAGTTAAAAATCGATCCTACAGAAAAAGAACGTCGCGAACTAGGGACTTATCGGTATGCCTTAAAACTGAGTATGCTGGAAGAAAGACAAAAATTATTACTTGTTCATCAAAAACTTTTGAGTCAAGTGCAACCATTGGCTTCTGATCAAGCGTTTATAGCGTTTAAAAAAACTTCAGTGGATCGGGAATTACAAAGCATCAAACTCCAGTTAACGCCCAATTATCAATTGTCAGAAGAAGATAGAGAACTTAAGCAACGCTTGAAGTATCAATTTGACGACAGTGTGGCTCTTCCCATTTCTAAAGCTAAAGCAGGGACTATTCAGCTTCCTATTCGACAATTACGAATGGAATTTAATCTAGCGAGTCAGCTTCAAGATGAGAGCCTATTAGAGCTTTTAAAAGGCTCACCAACGACAAAACAGGCTTATCTTGAGGAACTTCAAACGCATATCTCTATTTTTCAGGTGAAGTATCATATTCATAATCGTAATGAAACGATGAAAGGATTAGGTGATGAAGCAGCTGTCAAAGAAATGACAATGGCCAATGCGAAAGATTTTTCAAAGTTAAAAGACTTGTATGCCAAACTCCAACCGACTGAAGACAATCAGTCTCAGTTGGTGCATGCTGTTTCCAAGCAATTGCAAGACCGAAAAGTCATCAAGAAAGCCAGTGTCCAACAAGCACAGGGGAAAGCAAGACTTAATACAGACTTTATGCAACACTTGACAACCTCATTGCAACAGTCACAACGTGCTAGTCAAAAGGCGATGATGGAACGGACACGAAGTGATGAGCGTGAGGAACAAGAAGAACAACGTCAAGCCCAAAGATAATAGTCATTGATCACCAATCAATGGCTTTTTTACTTAAAAAACTCCAGTGATTTGTCCGCTTAACGCAAGGAATCCCATTATCTCTTACACTAGAAGTAAAAGGAAGGAGGTAGATGTTATGTTACATTTTCCAGGTGTATCGGAGGAAGTTTTTGATTTTGAAGCAGAATGGCTAGTGAAAGCTACAGATGATGGTCAAAAACAAGTTCTCTTTGAAGGGCAAGGAAAGAATAGTGATTTAGAGCTTGTTCTAAACTATCAGGATAACCCAGACCAATTTGAGGAATTAGCGGTAGGTGAGTTAATCCATTTACCGAAAGAACTCTTTTTAGTGACGGAAACCAAGCCCTACAAGCCTAAATATGAGTGTTTTTAATAATATAGAGGGGAGTTTTATATGCCAGAAGAAAATACTTCATCTTCCTCACAAAGAGGAAAGAGTCGTCGAGAACGAGTGGAATACGCTCGTTCTAGGGATATTTTAGACGTTGCGAATGAATTGCACATGGAGTTAGTGAGAGACGGGAAGGACTATCGTTGGAAAGAACATGATAGTCTAGTCATCACTCCCTCGACCAATTTATTTAATTGGTTCTCACGCAGTCAAGGGGGAGACTCGATTGCCCTAGTTGAAATGATTAAAGAGGTTAACTTTAATCAAGCGCTGGATTTCCTAAATGATGGGAACTTTAAAGAGTTTACCGCTATGAGACCTATGCAGGAACCTTTTCATTATTATCTCGCTCCCTATGAACAACCTTTTGAGGCTGGGAGACGTTATCTGAAAGAGCAACGTGGTTTATCCGATGATACAATTGATTTCTTTTTAAAACAAGGTGTTATCGCACAAGCTAATGCTAAAGTTAACGGTAGTATTGAACCTGTTATTGTATTTAAGTCGTTTGATTTCTCAGGAGAGCTCGTAGGGGCCACTCTACAAGGGATAGAAGAGAATTGGGGAAAATGGCCAAAACGTGGTTATGCCAAGAAAATCGTCAATAACTCTGATGGGATTACGGGGATGCACGTTGACATTGGTCAGCCAAACCGACTTGTCTTTACGGAAAGTGCCATCGATTTAATGTCCTATTACGAACTACATAAGGATAAGCTCCAAGATGTTCGTCTCGTATCGATGGATGGTGTAAAAGAAGCGATGGTTGGTCGTCATTTGGCGCAGTTACAGTCAGAATTTTCAGGACGTCCCCTACGCTGGAGTCATGAGCAATTAGCTGATGGCTTGCAGGTAGCTATTGATAAAAACTTTTTTACAGAGGGTAAGCATGCAGACTGGATTACACTTGCGGTTGATAATGATGAGGGTGGTCGAAACTTTATTAAATCTCTAAGAGAAAAAGGTGCTACTGTCACAGTAGACCTACCAGCATTGCCAGCAGGAAAAGAAAAGATGGACTGGAATGATGCTTTGAAAAATCAATCAGTTGAATCAACAGTGATAAAAGTGGTGAGTGCTTCCACTTCAATCTATGAAGGCTATGATGTTTTGATGACGGATCAACGTGAAGTTTTACTAGGGAAGACAGAAAACTATGATAATAACGGAAGTTACAATAACAGCGATGACACCTTAGTGACTGTTTCTCAGAATGAAAAGATGTTTTATATGTTACAAGATGGCGAACCGACACGTTCTAAAGAAGAATTGCTGGCAGAGGGTGTTAGAAGTCATGAGGATTATCAAGAACTAGAACGCTTAAAAACAGGTCGCTTGTCTCAGCTCATTGAAAAGCACCTGCATTCTCAACATGAAGTCAATGTGTCTCAGCAGTCTCTGGAAGTTTCCCGGAAAGAATCATCAGAGGATACGAAAAAAGCTCTGGAAGAAATTCCAGAGCAACAAAAAAACGAGAGGACTATTCAACGCAAGGGTTCTTTACAGCCCGAAGCTGAAGGCAGTACCTCACCCGTATCAGAAGCAGATACCTTTGATCGCTCTGTTACCAGTCGACCTACTAAGTCCTCTCATTACTTAAATATTACCATAAAGAATGGGTTTAAGTCAAGAAAAACGAGATTTGAGAAATCAATAAACAGGAACGATTTGGACAAACTTAATCGGTTTTCGGATAACCTGCAAGAAGCTGCACAGTATTACAAAAATGAACTTGCTAATGCAAAGATTATCTATTTTACGGTCGATGGTAACGTTGTTGAAGTAAACTTTCCTGAACAAAATTTCATGCATCTGACAGGATTGAAAGTAGTCGGAGATAATCAATCACCTGAAAAAACGTTGAATGATCTGGCTATAGGAGGAGAAGTTGCTTTCGATGATATTAGAATTTCAAATACAGATTCTGCATTTGATAAAATCAAAGTTTTACCAGAGTTGAAAGTTGTTCTTCAGACAAACTCATTTTACTTTGATCATCTAGAAGATATTCCACGGTATACTGGGAGGTTCGATAGCATCATTAAAGCAGATGATAAAGACATTATGCTACTATTCAGAGCTGATACAGAGGATGGAACAGTTCCGGTCTCTTTGTTCAAGTCTAGGGTTATTCTAGAAAAAGAATTATTAGACGCAAACAAAAATGAGATCTTAGGAATTTATCGTGAACGAGACGGTATTGTCGAACAAATTTCCGTCAACGATGATTATATCAAAGATGGCGGTGCAGAAATGCTATCGATTCTAAAAAATAAGCAATATGAAGATGTATCGAGAGAAGATAATCAAGAGACCGAACCTCGCTTCTCCCTTGAGCCAAATCAACCAGAGGAAGGAGGAGTAATACCTCAAGCTATTCCAGCTGCAGATGTCACTAATAACCCTATCAATTCAGAAATTCAAGAACGTGAGATGACACCAGAAATGTTTACTCAAGTGCTTGATGCTGTCTATAATGTTGGTGCTCCACAAGATTTATCAACCGTTCCAGAAGAATTCCACTCGGCTTGGAATCGTTACTTTGAACTCTCTAAAGCCAGTCAAGGGGATTTCAAGCAAGTCATTGCTCAAGCAGCTCAAAGCGATCTTTTACTCCCTGAGTCACCTTTTTATAAAGAATGGAGGCAAGATCAGGTATACAATGAGAACTACCACGTCCGTCTTCAGTGGGCCGAAAACATGTGGTCGGAACAATTTGGGGATAACCCTTTCTCAAGCCTTCCTTCAGATGAACTCATTGATTATAGGGAGTTTGTCACCCAATTATACCAACGGAACCAACAACTGATGGCTACGGAAGAAATTGGTTATGAAAAGGTTAAATTTGATTTGTATGGTCCTGGTGGTCGCCTTATTAAACAAGATCTCCGATACGATGCAGGATCTGAAAGAACACCTGTTTCACAAGTATTAGGATTAGGCTATCGCCGTATTGAAGGTTGGAAAGACCTTTCAGAAATAGATGCTGCTGTTCTTTCTCAGCTGGAAAACCAGGAATTAAACCAAGAGTTATCAAAGCAAGCTAATGAGCAGACCTTATCATCACAGGAATTCGCTCAAGAAGAAAGCAAAGTCAGAGATGATTTTCATTCTCGTAAAACGGAAATGAAGTCACAGTTGGCTAAACGTGTAGAAGAAATCGTGGCAGAGGATTCAGCCAAACATAAGCAACAAGAAAGTGTTCAACAGCCTCAAAAAGCGATGACTGCAGAAGAGGCTTTTGACTATAAAACAGCTTCAGCTTATGATGTTAGTGAAAGAGCTTTCCAGAAAATTCGTGAGTACACACAATCTCCTGAAGACTTGATGGAATATATGGAATTTATGAGCAAGTTCCCCCAGCTTTCTCCTCGTAATGTCGCACTTATTCAAGACCAATGGAAAGGTGCAAATGCAGTAGCGACTTATGATCAGTGGAAATCAATGGGAGAAGCTTTAGGCATTAAGAAAGAGGATGTCATTCAAACTAAAGCAACGTACACCAACAAGAGAACTGGTGAAACGAAAGAAGTTGTTCATCAAGGACTTTCTGTTAAGACTGGAGAAAAGTCTCAAATTACATTGTTTAGACCAGTAATGGTGCGTATGATTCCTGTCATTGATGAGAATGGCAATCATGTCAAAAATGATAAAGGAAATCCAAAATATAAGAAGCTATCAGAAGCGACACCACAAGAGAAAGCTTTAGTGAAAGATGGTAAACTTTCAGTTCGTCAATTCCAGAAGAGAGATCCTAGAACTGGCCAGCCAAGATTCACGACTTACAAAGTTTTTGAGTTGTCACAGACAACCTTGAAACTAGAAAGTTATCCAAAAGCTATGCCAAACCGTCATTACAACTTTGATACGGATAAGGTTAAGACTAAAGAAGTTCTTGAAGGCTTATGTGATTATGCTGAAAGTATTGGTGTTTCTATGATGAAAGATGAGGCTCATGTTCTAGGAAATGCTAAAGGTGCTTTTTTCCCAGAAGAACAGTTGATTCTTATTAATCCAGATAATACGTCTGGAGAAAAAATTGCAACCACAATTCATGAACTAGCTCACGCAACCCTTCATAATCCGAACCTATCAGATCAGTATAAAGAACTTCCTAAAGCCCAAAAAGAACTTGAAGCTGAAATGACCAGTCACTTGCTCTCAAAACATTTTGGATTGGATACATCTGAAAAGGCTATTAATTATATAGCTAAGTGGACAGATAATTTACAAGGGTTAGATGATAAACAATTAGCTGCCTCTCTGAAACGAATTCATAAAACAGTTTCTAAGATGCACAAGCAAATTGAATCTCATATTAAACCTTATCATTTAGGGAAAACTCGAGGACAAAATCCAAATTTTTCTAAAGCCCCTATTAATGGGCCAAGTCGTTAAGACAAAAGGTATTCTCAATTGAGAGTACCTTTTTTATACACAAAAAATTATATAACAAATTTTAACTAAATGAATTAGGCTTTAGTATTTGTCCGCTTAACGCTGAAATTTTCATTATCTCTTAT
>NZ_JAPTFO010000121.1:0-7618 GCF_030985515.1 Stenotrophomonas sp. Sm10 | reverse complement strand
CCCCCCCCCCCCCCCCCCCCCCCCCCCCCCCCCCCCGCCTTCGACAGATCTCTACGATCTGTCGGAATAGCGCCTGGGGTCAGATCCGTTTTCCGCAGGAAAACGGATATGACCCCGAATTGATTCGAGATCTGAAAGAGATTCATCCACGCATGGCGTGGATCTACCAGATCGCAGAAATCTGTCAGAGGCGGGGCGGTGTCGGAGTGCGGGGTGTCAGCCGCATGGATGCGGCTGCCAAGCCTACATGGACGTATTTACGGCGTCCCCCGCAAGCGGACCCACCCTGCCTACCCACAGGAAACCCGCTTCTGCTTCGGCTGTTGCTGTTGCCTTGGTTCGTAGCAGGTGCAGGGCCGCAGGCCCTGCCGACCCACCCTATTCCTCGACCGGGAAGTCCTCGATCGGCTTCAGCACATCGTAGTGCTCGCGATGCAGCTTGCCCTTCAGCTTCGGCAGCTCGGGCAACGGTGCATCCACCCGCGTATCGGGCAACCGGTCCAGCAGGTTGCGCACCAGCGTCAGCCGGCCCAGCCGCTGGTCGTTGAAATCCACCAGCGTCCACGGCGCCGCCTCGCGATGCGTCGCGCGCAGCATCGCCTCGCGGGCTTCGGTATAGGCGCTGTACTTGCTGCGCGATTTCAGGTCCACCGGGGACAGCTTCCAGCCCTTCAGCGGATCGAGGTGGCGCTCGGCGAAGCGCTTCTCCTGCTGCTCCTGGTCCACGCACAGCCAGTACTTGAACAGCAGGATGCCGTCGTCCACCAGCAGCTGTTCGAACACCGGCGCCTGGCGCAGGAACTGCTGGTACTCGGTCTCGCTGCAGTAGCCCATCACCCGTTCGACGCCTGCGCGGTTGTACCAGCTGCGGTCCATCAGCACGATCTCGCCGGCGGCGGGCAAGTGCGAGGCGTAGCGCTGGAAGTACCACTGCGTGGCTTCGCGGTCGGTGGGCTTGGGCAGTGCCACCACGCGGCACTGGCGCGGGTTGAGGTGCTGGCTGATGGCCTGGATCGCGCCGCCCTTGCCCGCCGTGTCGCGCCCTTCAAACAGCACCAGCAGGCGTTGCCCGCTGTGCTGCACCCAGCGCGCCATGGCGGTCAGCTCGAGCTGCAAAGGCAGCAGCAGTTCGTCGTAGTCCTTGCGCTTGAGCTTGGCCATCGTCACACCCGCGGGGAGGAAGCCCGAGCGTAGCGCAGGGGCTGCCCAGGCGATGTCGACGCTACCTGGTCGCGCTTACCCTGCTGCGCCCGTCCAGCCGTTCTCACGTGCCAGCTGCTGCACCAACGCTGACAGATCGCGGGCAAACCCGCCCATGTCGAACAGCCCGCTGCGCTCGCGCGCCTGTGCCAGTTCAGCGCGCAACGCGGCCAGCGCCGCCGGGTCATTGCCCAGCGCGCTGGCAGTGGTGATGAACGCCGCATCGTCGGCGACATTCATCCGCGCCAGCCCCAGATGGTGGTTGAGGCTGCCGGCCACGCGCGCGGCGAACGTGTCGCCGGGGCAGGTCAGCACCGGGCAGCCGGCCCACAGCGCGTCGGACGCGGTGGTGTGGGCGTTGTACGGATGCGTGTCGAGGAACAGGTCGGCCAGCTGATAGCGGGCCAGATACTGCGGATGCGGCAGTTTGGCCATGAACACCAGCCGCGTTGGGTCCAGGCCAGCGGCCTGTGCGGCGCTGCGCAGGCGGGCGTCGGCATGGCCGGGGCCGGACAGCAGCCACAGCACGCTGCCGGGCACCGCCTGCAGCACTGCGAAGGCGCGGCCCATGCTGCGCGGGTTGAGCTTGTAGCTGTTGTTGAAGCAGCAGAACACGACGCCGTTTCCGGGCAACCCGCACTCGGCGCGGGACGGTGCCGGCTCCAGCATGCGGGTGTTGTCCGAGGGCTGGAAGGCACGCGGCAGGCGCAGCACCCGTTCGCTGTAGTGCGGCTCCAGTGAAACTGGCAAAACGAAGCTGTCGCCGATCACGGCATCCATCCACGGCGCCCCGGACGTGCCGGGGTAAGCCAGCCAGTTCAACTGCAGCGGGGCAGGGCGCATCGCCAGTACCTCCGGCGTGCCGCCGCCGCCCCAGCCGCGCAGGTCGAACAACAGGTCGATGCCCTGTGCGCGGATGCGTGCGGCAGTGTCTGCATGGCGCAGGCCAGCCACATCATGCAGCTGTGTGGCCGTCTGCAGCCGCTGGCGGATGCGGCTGCCGTCGTCGCGGTTCAACGCGAACAGATGCAGCTGCAACGCCGGGTCATGACGCAGCTGCTCGAACAGGGCCACGGTCAGCAGCCCGGTGGGATGGGCGCCAAAACCATTGGAAAGGAAACCGACGCGCAGGGGGCCGTGCGCGCGCACCTTCACGGCAGGAAGGGGACGTACCCCCGAAGCAATCACCGCGGCGCGCGCGCGCGCGCAGGCCAGCTGTTCGGCTGCGGTGGCATCCTCGCTGAGGAACGCGAACGGTTCGACCATACCCTGGCCGCTGGCCAGTGCGCCACGCACTTGTGTGGCCAGTGCGTCCACGTCCTGCCAGTCGCACAGGCGGCGCTGCCAGGCCAGGCGCTGGGCGGCGATATAGGGTTCGCCCGGCATCAGCGCATGCGCGCGGCGATAGGCCGTCGCCGCCCCTTCGGCATCATCGGCATCTTCCAGCGCATGGCCCAGCCACAACGCGATGCCCGGGTGCTGCGGGGCCAGTGCCGAAGCCTGGCCCAGCAGCACCCGGGCATCGCCATGTGCGCCGGCCATCCAGGCCACGCGGCCCAGCCGCGCCAGCGCTTCGGGGTGGTTGGGGCGCAGTTGCAGTGCGCGTCGTGCGGCCTGCTCGCCGGCAGCGATGTCGCCGGCTTCCAGTTCCAGGTCGGCCAGCATCACCCAGGCCACGAAGTCGCCGGGCTGGCGCGCGATCGCCTGCTGCAGGTGCTGTCGCTGCTGCCAGGCCGTCATCGTGATCAGTCCGCCGACAACTGCGCCAGGGCGTCGACCTGGTGTTCGTGGCTGAGTCGCTGCAGCAGCGGGTCGAGGTCGCCGGCCAGGATGTTGGGCAGGTCGTACAGGGTCAGGCCTTCCACGCGGTGGTCGGTGATCCGGCCCTGCGGGAAGTTGTAGGTGCGGATGCGCTGGCTGCGGTCGCCGCTGCCAACCTGCAGGCGCCGCGATTCGGCCTGCGCCGCGTCCTGGCGCTGGCGTTCGGCATCGAGCAGCTGCGCCTTCAGGCGCTTCATCGCCTTGTCGCGATTGGCGTGCTGGCTGCGTTCGGTCTGGCATTCCACCACTACGCCGGTCGGCAGGTGGGTGATGCGGATCGCCGACTCGGTCTTGTTGACGTGCTGGCCACCGGCGCCGGACGAGCGGAACGTGTCCACCTTCAGGTCGGCGGGGTTGATGACGATGTCATCGACTTCGTCGGCCTCCGGAATGATTGCCACGGTGGCCGCCGAGGTGTGGATGCGGCCCTGCGATTCGGTGGCCGGCACGCGCTGCACGCGGTGCGTGCCCGATTCGAACTTCAGGCGCGAGAACGCTCCCCGGCCGACCACGCGTGCCACCACCTCCTTGTAGCCGCCGTGCTCGCCCGGGCTGTCCGATTCGATCTCGACCTTCCAGCCCTGGCGCTCGGCATAGCGGGCGTACATGCGGAACAGGTCGCCAGCGAAGATCGCGGCTTCGTCGCCGCCAGTGCCGGCGCGCACTTCCAGGAACAGGTTGCCTTCGTCGCACGGGTCGCGTGGCACCAGCAGCAATGCGAGCTCCTGCTCCAGCGCCTGCAGGCGCGCCTGCGCGGCGGCGATCTCCTCGTCGGCCAGCTCGCGCAGATCGGGATCGGCGCGCATGCCTTCGGCGGCGGCCAGGTCGGCCTTGGCACGGGCTTCATCGGCCAGTGCAGTGGCAACCGGTTCAAGTTGGGCGAATTCGCGCGAAAGGTCGCGGAAACGGGTGTTGTCGGCGACCACATCGGGTTCGGCGAGCAGGCGTTCCAGTTCTTCGCGGCGCTCGGCCAGCGCTTCCAGCTTACGGCGCAGGGTCGGCGTCATCGGGTCTCACGGGTGGGTGGCGGTAACCCGGCGTGGCCGGGAACAGGCGCTCGGCGGCGCGGGTCAGGTCGGCATCGCCACTCAGCGCGGCGGCGCGCAGTGCGGCGGTCGGCGGGTGCAGCAGGCGGTTGGTCAGGCCGTGGGCCAGCAGTTCCAGCACTTCGTCGGCGGGCTTGCCGTTGGCCAGCTGCTGGCGCGCGCGCTCCAGCAGCTCGGCACGGGTGGCTTCGCCGAACGCGCGCAGCTGCCGCAGTGGTGCCTGGTGGGCGCTGGCCTGCTGGGTCTCGATGAAGCGCGATACCTGCAGGTCGATGATCGCCTCGGCCTCGGCAGCGGCCTCGCGGCGGCCACGACGGTTGTCTTCCACCGCGCGTTCCAGGTCATCGACGGTGTAGAGGAAGGCGTCGTTGAGCGTGCCGACCTCGGCTTCGATGTCGCGCGGCACGGCCAGGTCGAACAGCAGCATCGGCTTGTGCCGGCGTGCACGCAGGGCCTTGGCCACCATCTCGCGATGGATCACCGGTTCGCGCGCAGCGGTGGCCGAGAACACGATGTCGGCCTCGCCCAGGTGACGGTCCAGTTCGGTCAGCGGCAGGGCCACGCCACCATGGCGGCTGGCCAGTTCCTGCGCGTGGGCCAGGGTGCGGTTGGCGATCAGCAGCCGCCGCACCTTGCCTTCACTCAGGTGCCGTGCAGCCAGTTCGATGGTCTCGCCGGCACCGACCAGCAGCACAGCGGAATCGTCCAGACGGGCGAACGCGTTCTGTGCCAGGCGCACGGCCGCCGAGGCCACCGACACCGGGTTGGTGCCGATCTGGGTATCGGTCCGCGCACGCTTGGCCACCGAGAAGGTCTGCTGGAACAGGCGGTCCAGGCGCTGGCCGAGCAGGCCATGGTCGCGCGCGGTCGACCAGGCGTCCTTCACCTGGCCGAGGATCTGCGGTTCGCCCAGCACCATCGAGTCCAGCCCGGTGGCAACGCGAAACAGGTGGCGCACAGCTTCGGCATCGGCATGCTGGTACAGATAGCCCTGCAGGTCACCGGCCTGGCTGCGCAGCCACTGGTCCAGCGCCTGTGCCGACTCGGCCACGGCGTACAGTTCGGTGCGGTTGCAGGTGGACAGCAGCACCGCCTCGGCAATCTGCGGGGTATCGCGCAGCGAACCGAGCGCGCGCGGCAACGCCTCACCGGCGAAGGCCGCGCGCTCGCGCAGCTCCACCGGCGCGGTCTGGTGATTCAGTCCGAGCACCCACAGGGTCATTGTTCAGTTGCTTGCGATAAGCTGCTGGCCATTGGACGACATTTTAAGGCCCCGATGCCGACGATGCCCGCATTGATTCGCATCCCCAGTGTTCTGCTGCTGTCCCTGGCCTGCAGCCAGGCCCTGGCGGCGGTGCCGGCCAAGGCCCCTGTAAGGGCCCCGGCCACTGAGGAACTGGCGCTGGAACCGGTGATGGCCGGTGAGTTCGCGCTGCAGGCCGGCAAGCTGGCCGAGGCGGCGCGCTGGTACCTGCAGGCGGCCCAGCAGACCGACGGCGACGCCGGCCTGGCCGAGCGCGCGACCCGTATCTCCATGCTGGCCAACGATGATGCCAGCGCCGCCAAGGGCCTGGCCCTGTGGCAGCAGCGCGCCCCGCGCTCGTTGACCCTGCGCAGCGCCGCCGGTGCGCTGGCCATGCGCCAGGGCGATGTGAAGGCTGCCCGCACCGAGCTGCAGGCGCTGCTGGCCGACCCCGACGAGCGCGGCTGGAAGTTCGCTCTGGCCGCGCTGATCGGCGGTGGCCGCGACCCGGCGGTGCCGGCGCAGGTGCTCGGCGAGCTGGTCGATGCCAATGCGATTCCGCCGAAGATCGAGGCCTGGCAGGAGTTCGGTCGCCTGGCCCTGCGCATGGAAAAGCCCGAGCTGGCGCGGCGGATGATCGATGAGGTGGTCAAGCGCTTCCCGGAAGAGCCACGTGTGGCACTGCTGCGCGCCAGCCAGTTGCAACAAGCGGGCGAGACCGACAAGGCGCTGTCGCTGCTGCACGATGTGGAGCCGAAGACGCGCCAGGACCCGGAACTGCGCAATGCGGTGGCCATCGCCTACGACAGCCTGGGGCAGCCTGCTGCGGCCGAGCGCGTGCTGGCGTTCGGCCCGCAGGACGTGCAGACCTGGGGCATGCGCGCCTCGCTGCTGGCCAAGCAGGGCGACAAGGCAGCGCTGTCCAATCTCTACAACGAACTGTCGCGGCAGGCGGCCAAGCCGGACCCGGCGCAGCGCCTGCTGCTGGGCAAGATCGCCGAGTACCTGAAGCGCTATCCGGAGGCGGTGCAGTGGTACCACAGCGTGCCCGGCGGCGATGAGCTGAGCGAAGCACGCCTGCGCGCGGCCAATGCCCAGGCCCTGGCCGGGCGCCTGCCGCAGGCCCTGGATGAAGTGCACGCGATCCAGTCCGATGCGGTGGTCGATGACGATGTGCGTCGCGACGCCTATCTGCTGGAGGCTGAACTGCGCCAGCGTGGCGATGACAGTGCCGGCGAACTGGATGCATTGGCCCGCGGCCTGGCCGCCTACCCGGATGACAACGGCCTGCTGTACGCCCGTGCACTCGCCTGGGAGCGCCGCGACGATATCCCGCGCGCCGAGGCCGACCTGCGCAAGATCCTGGTGACCGACCCGGAAAACGTGCCGGCCCTGAATGCCTTGGGCTACACCCTGGCCGACCGTACCGGCCGGCTGCAGGAAGCGCTGGAGCTGATCGACCGCGCCCGCGTGGCCGAACCGGACAACGCCGCCATCGTCGACAGCTATGGCTGGGTGCTGTATCGCCTGGGTCGCAAGGAAGAAGCACTGGTGCAGCTGCGCCGGGCCTGGACCCTGGCCAAGGACCCGGAGATCGCTTCCCACGTTGGCGAAGTGCTCTGGGTGCTGGGCAAGCATGACGAGGCCCGCCACTTCTTCGAAGAAGCGGCCAAGCTCGATCCTGAAAACCGCGCGCTGCTGCGCGCCCGCGAGAAATTCAATCCATGAGTGTTTCCCTGATCCGGCCGCTGCTGTTGGCGGCCGTGACCCTGGCGGTGACCGCCTGTACCAGCGTGGGCACGCAGAAGACCCCGGCGCCGGCGGTGGTCGAGGTTGTTTCAGCCGAAGCGGCGCAGGCCGAGGCGGCGCGCGTGGCCGCGCTGCAGGCACAGCCGGACTGGGCTTTCCAGGGCCGGGTCGCGGTCAGCAAGGGCAAGGACGGCGGCAGCGGACGCATCGACTGGAAGCAGGAAGGACGCCGCTATGTGGTCGAGCTGAGTGCGCCGGTGACCCGGCAGAGCTGGAAGCTGGCCGGCGATACCCGTTCCGAAGCCGGCCGCCTGGAAGGACTGGCCGGCGGGCCGCGTGACGGCGAGGACGCCCAGCAGCTGCTGCTGGAAGCGACCGGCTGGGATATACCGGTCAACCAGCTGCCGCAGTGGATCCGTGGCCTGGTGGCCGGCGATGCTGCCGGTCCGGAGAAGGTCGAGCGCGACGCTGACGGCCGGCCGCGTCACATGCAGCAGATGGGCTGGCAGGTGCAGTATCTGGACTGGTACCCGGCCGAGGCCGGACGCGGGGGGGGGGC
>NZ_JAPTFO010000120.1:0-7648 GCF_030985515.1 Stenotrophomonas sp. Sm10 | reverse complement strand
CAACCGGACCCACCGCGCCATCCCACGGAATGCCCGCTTTTGACGTTGACGTTGACGTCAGCAGGTGCAGGGCTGCAAGCCCTGCCCCCCCTCTTAGTACAGCGTGCGCTCCGGCGCTCCGGCCGGCGGCGGGGTGTACTGGTACAGCCAGGTCTCGGTGAGGGTCTTGCCACCACTGCGCAGGAACAGGCGGATGTCGATCTGCTCGGTACTGCCTTCCGGCGGCACCAGGTCGAACATCGCGCGGTAGCCGTTGATCTCGCGCAGCGGCCGCGCCGACACGATCTCGACCCGGCCCCGGCTGGCTTCCACCACCGCCTCGACCTCACCCTTGTCGATCAGCCTGGCCAGTTCGCCACCTTCGAAGTCCACCGCGAAGCGCCAGCTGAAGTACTCGCGCTTCTTGCCGACCACACCGCCCAGGCCGGTGCGGCTGGCCACGCAGTGCGCCATCGGCGGCCGTGCCGGCGGCTCGGCGCCCCAGTACAGGCGGTAACCGACCAGCAGCTCCTGGCCCGGCTGCGGCTTTTCTTTGGGATTCCAGAACGCCACGATGTTGTCGAAGGTCTCGTCCACGGTGGGAATCTCCACCAGCTGCACCGAGCCTTCGCCCCACTCGCCCTTCGGCTCCACCCACAGGCACGGGCGCTTCTCGTAGAACACGCCGTCGTCCTGGTAGTGGTCGAAGTTGCGGTCGCGCTGCAGCAGGCCGAAACCGCGCGGGTTGCGGTCCACGAACATGTTGAAGCGCAGGTTGCGCGGGTTCAGCAGCGGGCGCCAGATCCATTCGCCGGCACCGGTCCACAGCGACAGGCCATCGGTATCGTGGATCTCCGGGCGCCAGTCCCAGCCCATGCGGCGGTCGTTCTCGCCCACCTGGTACATGCTGGTGCACGGCGCGATGCCCAACCGCTCGATCGCCTTGCGCGGGTACAGCGCGCTGTCGATGTCCATCAGCAGCACGTCACCGTTGGTGATCGCGAAGCGATAGGCACCGGCCACGCTGGGCGAATCCAGCAGGCCGTAGACCACGATCGTGTCCGAATCGGCCGACGGCTGTTCCAGGTAGTAGGCGATGAAATCCGGGAATTCCTCCGGCTTGCCCATGCCGGTATCGATCGCCAGGCCACGCGCGGACTGGCCGTACTGACCCTCCTTGCCGACCGCGCGGAAGTAACTGGCGCCGAGGAAGGCGGCGAAATCGCGGTCGGTGTCCTTGCGGGTGTTCAAGCGGAAACCGGCGAACCCCAGGTCGGCCGGCAGCTCGCCGTCCTTGATGCCGCTCTTGCCGTAGTTGAATGCCGCGCCGTCATAGGCCAGCTCCTGCGCCTTGCCGTCGACCACGTCGAACATGCGCACCGGCGAATGGAAGTACAGGCCCAGATGGAAGAACTTGGCCTGGAACTTGCCTGGCTGGTCAGCCCACAGCGCATGGTCCTGGCGGTAACCGATCGACTGGTACTGGTCCCAGTCCAGGCCTTCCAGGCGGCCCGGCAGCACCCGCTTGTGGCTCTTGTAGGGCGCCTGTGCCAGCGCGCGCGCCTGGCCCTTGAGGGTAGCGAAGTCGAACGGCTGCGGCTGGCCGAGGCGGCGCAGGCCCATCTGGCCGCTCCTGCTGGCCGCGCACGCGGGCAGGGACGGCAGGCCGAATGCTGCCAGGGCGAGGGAGGCATTGCGGATGAAGTCGCGTCGTTGCATGCAGGCGCGTCAGGCACGAAGGGAAGGTCGGCCATGATAGGCAGACAAACGTTAACGGGCAGCGGAGACGTCTCCTGCCCGTTCAGCTGCCGCTGGCCGCCCGGCTCAGCGCTGGCAGTGGCTGCACCAGACGCTGGCGCGCTGGCCGATGGTGGCGTGCTTCAGCGCGCGGCCACAGTTCGGGCATGGCAGGCCGTCGCGGCCGTACACCAGCAGTTCCTGCTCGAAGTAGCCCGGTGCGCCGTCAGGGCTGATGAAATCGCGCAGCGTGGTGCCGCCCCGGGTGATCGCATAGCCGAGGATTTCCTTCACCGCCCCGGCCAGCCGCTGGTAGCGTTCGCGCGAGATCTTGCCCGCCTCGCGCAGCGGGCTGATGCCGGCCTTGAACAGGCTCTCGGCGGCATAGATGTTGCCGACGCCCACCACCACCGCCTGGTCCATCAGGAAGGTCTTCACCGGCGCACTGCGGCCCCGGCTGCGGGCGAACAGGTAGTCGCCGTCGAAGGCCTCGTCCAGCGGCTCCGGACCCAGCCCCTGCAGCAGCGGGTGGACCTCGCCGGCCGGCTGCCAGAGCAGGCTGCCGAAGCGGCGCGGATCGTTGAACCGCAGCAGGCGGCCGTTGTCCAGGCTGATGTCGACGTGGTCATGCGCCCGCAGCGGGGTATCACCGGGCAGCACGCGCAGGCTGCCGGACATGCCCAGGTGCAGCACCGCGCTGCCGACGGCGGTATCCAGCAGCAGGTATTTGGCGCGCCGGCGGATGTCCTCGATGCGCTGCCCCGGCATCAGCTCGGCCACTTCCGGTGGAATCGGCCAGCGCAGGTCGGCGCGGCGCAGGATCACGCCATGCACGCGACGGCCCTGCAGGTGCGGCGCCAGGCCGCGGCGGGTGGTTTCGACTTCGGGCAGTTCGGGCATGGGGTGATTCTACGCCCGCTCAACGCGGCGGCGCGGACAGCTCACGGGCGTTGAGGAAGCCATCACGGTTGGCATCCTGCTTGTGGAAGCGCTGCACGATCACCTGCCGCTGCTGCTCGCGGCTGATCGTCCTGCCCTTGCCGCCGGGCAGCTCGTCGGCGCTCAGCACGCCATCACCGTTGCGGTCCATGCGATCGAAGGCATACAGCATCCACTGTACGTACTCGGCCTCGCTGACCTTGCCGTCGCCATCGCTGTCCATCCGCTGCAGATAGCTGGCGGTGTCGGTGACCTGGGCCAGCGCCGCACCCGGCAGCAGCGCCGCCAGCAGAAGCCCGTACCCTGCCCTCACGCGCCCACCAGGCTGTAGCCCTTCAAGCGTGCGGCGTAGGCCTGCAACGCCGCGATACCGCTTCCCTCGGCCTCGCGGCACCACGCCTGCAGCTGATGCAGGCGCTCGGCAGCATCGTGGCCGCGCGCCTCCAGCAGTGCCGCCAACCGCGCGCGGTACTCGACCAGGGTGCGGATGCGCGGGCGCTGTGCCACCCAGGCGCTCAGCTGGGCACGGCTGTCCGGCTTCAGCCAGCGGCCATCGTTGACCAGACCGCGGCGCAGCCGGCGTGGCAGCAGCCGGCGCAGCTTGGCCCCGGCCTGCGCGGCCTCCTCGCGCAGGGCTGGCATGAACACGTTGCGCTGGTAATCGGTCATCGCCTGGAAGCGATGCGACAGCAGCGCCTTCAGCGTTTCGGCATCGGGCACGGCGATGTTCGGGCGCACGTCCATGGCCGGTGCCACCCGCAGCACCCTGGCCAGTCGCAGCGCCTGCAGCAGGCGGATCGCACTCCAGCCGATGTCGAATTCCCAGCGCCGCATCGCGAAGCGCGCCGAGCTGGGGAAGGCATGGTGGTTGTTGTGCAGCTCCTCGCCACCGATCCAGAACCCCCACGGCGTGAGATTGGTGGAGGTATCGGCAGACTCGTAGTTGCGGTAGCCCCACCAGTGGCCCAGGCCGTTGACCACGCCGGCCGCCCAGAACGGGATCCATGCCATCTGGATCGCCCACAGGGCCACGCCGGGCAGGCCGAACAGCACGCTGTTGATTGCCAGCAGCAGCACCGGGCCCAGCGTGGCGTGCGGGGTGTACAGGTGGCGCTCGATCGCATCGTCCGGGGTGCCGCGCCCGTACTGCTCAATGTCCGCGCGCATGCCACGCGCTTCCCGATACAGCTCCACGCCATGCCAGAACACCGTGCCGATGCCGCGGGTAACCGGGCTGTGCGGGTCGTCCTCGGTCTCCACCTTGGCGTGGTGCTTGCGGTGGATGGCCACCCATTCCCGGGTGATCATCGAGGTGGTCAACCACAGCCAGAAGCGGAACAGGTGGGCCAGCGCCGGGTGGAAATCGACCCCGCGATGGGCCTGGCTGCGGTGCAGGTACAGGGTCACCGAGAAGATGGTGATCTGGGTGAAGACCAGCAGCACGGCCAGCATGGCCCACCACCCCAGGCCGAGAACACCACCAGTCAACAGGGACATCAGGGCATCAGGCATGGCAGCTCTCCGGATCCACGCGGGGATGGCAGACATGATGGGCGCTTGCGTTGCAAACTGCATCCCTGCGGCGATGTATCGCATCGCCATCCGTGGCACCGTTCACAGTTGGGGACCTGAGTTGTCGAGCCTTGATCCACGCGCCAGCCGCATTTCCGCCGCCCCGCCCGTCGCGGAGCTGCCCCCCTTGATCGAACTGGACCGCGCCACCGTGGTGCGTGGCCAGGTGAAGGTGCTTCATGGGCTCAGCCTGCGCATCGCGCAGGGCCAGCACACCGCCCTGCTCGGCCCCAACGGCTGTGGCAAATCGACCTTCATCAAGCTGATCACCCGCGAACTGTATCCACTGGCGCAGGGCGACGGCACGGTGGCGGTGAAGGTGCTGGGCCAGAACCGCTGGCAGGTGGACCGGCTGCGCTCGCAGCTGGGCATCGTCACCGGCGACCTCAGCAGCAACCTGGCCGACATGCCCGGCCTGACCGTGGAACAGGCGGTGCTGTCCGGCTTCTTCGCCAGCTACGTGGTGCCGGCCTTCCGCGAGGTGACCGCCGACATGCGCGCACGTGTCGGCGAGACACTGGCGATGACCGGCGCGCTGTCCCTGAGTGAACGTGCCTACGCCGAGCTGTCGGCCGGCGAAACCCGCCGCGTGCTGATCGCGCGCGCGCTGGTCAACCGGCCGCAGGCGCTGCTGCTGGACGAACCCTCCACCGGGCTGGACCTGCTCGCCCGCGAGCAGCTGGTGGCGACCATGCGCGTGCTGGCCCAGCAGGGCATCACCCTGGTGCTGGTGACCCACCACATCGAAGAGATCATTCCCGAGATCGAACGCGTGGTGCTGCTGCGTGACGGCCGCGTACTGGCTGACGGTACCCGCGCCGAGCTGCTGCGCAACGAACCGCTGTCGGCGGTGTTCGGTGGCGCGATCACGGTATGCGAGCAGGAAGGCCGGCTGACCGCGTACGCGGGATAATCGACATGCCACTGTAGAGCCGAGCCTATGCTCGGCTGCTTCTGGCCGCGGGGAACGGCAGCCGAGCATAGGCTCGGCTCTACAGAAAACGGTACAGCGGGCCGGAACCCGGCCCGCTGCACCCTTGCTCAGAACTTCAACGCCAGCGCGCGCGACTCGATCGGTGCCATCCGGCTCTGGTCCTGCAGCTGCAGGTCGCGCAGTTCGTAGGGTGCGCCGAAGCCAGCCGGCAACGCGGCCTGGTCGAATGGCAGCACCAGCTGGCCACGCCCCGGTCCATCGAACCACGCGGCCGCATGCGCCTGCGCCACCGGCTTCAGCTGGCCATCGCGGCCGGTGGCATACAACGTGGCACGCGCCTCGTAGCGACCGGCGGCGGCCACCTGCAGCGGCAGCGCGACCTGGCGGCTGGCCGGGTCGGGTGCCGCCTGGCCACTGAAGCGAGCAGTGGGCCGTGCCACCGCGAAAGCCACCTTGCCGTCGCGCAGCACGCCATCGGCCTGGGCGAACACCTGCAGTTCCCACAGCCCCTGCACGCTGCCGACATCAGCCGGAATCCGCACCTGTGCACGCAAGGCACCATCGGTGGTGCGCAGCAGGCGCTGCGGCCAGCTGCGGCCATCCGGTGCGACCAGCAGGGCTTCACCGCCCAGGCCGCCACGGCGCGAGGCCAGCTGCGCGGTGGTGGCGCCGTCTTCCAGCAGGCGTGCCTGCAGCTGCACGTTGCCACCGGCCAGCACCTGCGCCTGGTTGGCCTGCACTTCCAGCCGCAGCGGGCTGTTCGGCTCAAGCACCTGCACCACATAGCGGCCCTGCGCCTGCGTGCTCTGCAGCGTGTACGCACCGGCCGAACTGGTCGCGCCGGTGCGCAGCATGCTGCTGCCATCACTCACCGGCATGCCGGCATCCTGCAGCGCGCGCGCATCGACACTGCGGGCCACGCTGCTGCGGCCAGCCGGGTCGCGCATCTGCAGGGTGTTGGCAGGCAGCGCGCGGGCACCTGCGGCCGGGCTCAGCTGGATCACCGCATCGGGCGCCGTCAGCGGCAGGTCCAGGCCGCGTTGCAGCTGCGAGCCATCGACCTGCTGCCAGTAGCTGCGGCTGACCGAGGCATACGGCGTGGCCGCCTGCAGCGGTTGTGCCGGGTCCAACGCCCAGGCGAAGGACAGCGGTGCACGTTCGCTGTCATCGGCCGGCAATGGCGCGGCAACCAGCGCCGCAGGCACCTGGTCGCCCACGCGGGCCGCCTGCAGAGGCTGCGCGGCCTGCGCGGCGGAAAGGGACAGGACTGCCAGCACCGCACTGGCCAGCAGGGTGGAATGAATCGTCATGGTCGTCTCCCTCACTGGGTCAGGTCGTTGCGCAGCAGGGTGCCGAGGCCGAAGCACTCGCGGCGGCTCTGGTTGTGGCTGAGCGGCTCTGCCCCCTGGGTGCGCTGCGTGTCGGTGAACCAGGTGGTGCCGGCGGCCTTCTGGCTGCTGCACTCCAGGAAGCCATCGGAGCAGGAGGACAGCCAGTTCTGGGTGAACTCCAGGCCGACATTGGCGGCGTAGCCACCGCAGTAGCTGTTGCTGTCCCATACCGCCGATTCCACGTCGCTGCCGACCACCGCACGGAACGGCTTGGGCAGGGCGGGACGGCCTGCGGTGCCGTACAGGTTCTGCGCGTTGTAGGTGGCCATGCTCGCCACCTGCTGCTGGCGCACCGCGTCGTTCTTGTAGCCCAGCAGCCAGCCCAGCGAGGTTTCGAAGGTATTGCCGTTGAGCACCGCATCGGCCAGCGGCGTGCCCGCCGAAGACGGCGCCAGCGCGGTGACCTTGCGCACCGTGCGGATGATCTTCGGATAGCGGCTGTCGTAGGTCGGGTTGGACAGGATCCAGCGCACCACGTTGCCGCCGTTGGAGTGGGTGATCACCACCAGCTGGGTGATGCCACGGCTGTCGATGAAACGGGTCAGCTGGTTGGCCAGGCAGCCGGCCGCTTCCGGTTTCCACATGTACTGGGTGAAATCGCAGTTGATGACCACGTAATTGCTGCTGTTGGGCAGGCCCT
This sequence comes from Stenotrophomonas sp. Sm10, assembly GCF_030985515.1. Taxonomy (NCBI): domain Bacteria; kingdom Pseudomonadati; phylum Pseudomonadota; class Gammaproteobacteria; order Lysobacterales; family Lysobacteraceae; genus Stenotrophomonas; species Stenotrophomonas sp. Sm10. The sequence goes on along the minus strand of NZ_JAPTFO010000120.1, from coordinate 456 downwards.
GGCGCACGGTGTCGATGATGGTCGGCTGCCAGTAGTCCTGGGTGGCGTTGGTCTGCGCGCCGGTGCCATGCACGAAGGCCACGCCGACCACGTCGGCGGCCTGCGCCGGCGCTGTTGCAAGCCCCAGGAGCAGGGCCAGGACGGTACTTCCTGTTGCGGTGCTGCGCATCGCGTCTCTCCCTCTGTCTTCGGATCCCCCCGACCCGGCTGGAACTGGACGGCCTCTGGTGCCTGCCGATGTGCCGATGCTCACGGCGCGGGCGCGTGAAAGTCCGTGCGCTGCGCCCGGATTCAGGAGACTGGCGTCACTTGATGACGTTTTTCATCCTGTTTCGATGACCATGCCGGTTCTGGCCGTATGACCGATGGTCACTGCGGTGCCGCACTGGGACTGCGATCATGACGCGATGTTCTTTCTCCGGAGCCCGTCCATGTCGCTGATCTCCCACCCTGCCC
>NZ_JAPTFO010000011.1:0-79550 GCF_030985515.1 Stenotrophomonas sp. Sm10 | reverse complement strand
GGCTTGGCGTGACGCGTCACGTTAATTGGATTGCAATCTGCGAGGCAGAACGCTGCATGTCCCAATGTGTTGGGGCTGTCTTGATGGAAGGGGATACATGGATATCTATCAGCTACGGGGCGCGCATATTGGGCCCCAGACGATCCTGGAGGTCAGCCAAGATCGCCACGTTGCCTTGGCAAACGCGCGGCATTGTCTCATTGACGCGGGATCCTTTGAGCGGCGCTACGAGCTACTTATGGGCAACTTCTTGGCGTTCGAGGAGTTTTGCGCCGTAGCACATCTGCGAAGTGAGCTACGCAAGGACTGGAGCTATGAGACTGGCGATGCCCTTCTAATGGAGGCCAATCGACACGTCATCAATCTATTCACCAGTGGCAAGACGTACATGGACCAAGTGGCACGTGACTTCAAATCATTCGGTGAAGAAGGCGAATTTGCCCGGCAAGCCAAGCATCTAGCAGCTGTCGCCTATGACAACTGCCTTGCCTACCGCCTGACGTGCCAACTGCGTGATCGATCCCAGCATCGCGCTCTCCCCGTGGACGGGCAAGAGGGCGGGAGAGGCGAGCACGGGCTGTACGCATCTAAGGACAGGATCGTGGCTGACCGAGGGAAGTTCAAAAAGTCCATCCTCGATGAAACTCCCGACAGGATCTATCTCAGAAGAATCCTGCGCGAGTACATGCGGGAGGTGAATGGAATTCACCTTTCGCTGCGCTCGCTGGTCAATGACCACGTTGAATCTAGTCGTCAGACTGTTGAGGCGGCTATCGCCGACTACGGACAGGCGCAGCAGTTCAAGGGTCATGCATCGGCGACAGGCATAGGCCTCGAATCATGCCATTACCATGACCACTCGGTAGTGGAGACAGTTCCCCTCCTGCTGAACTGGGATGATCTGCGATTAGCACTGGCGAGGAAGAACAGCTTCAAGCTCAGATTCGATGATTAGTGAACTAATGCGGCGCTTACGCCGATGTAGAGCCAGGGTGACGCAGGCTCTTTCTGCCGGGCTGGTCGGCTTCGCCCCCCCTCCCGCGCGAAACTGCACGTCATGCAGATCAGGGGCGCCAAAGGTTGGTTCGTGTCGTTCGGGGTCCATACGCCCCCCCCCCCCAGGCGTCCTTAGCGCATTCTAGTCTGGTCGAGCCAGCGCGGGGAGCGGACTGCCGTTTATCATGCGAACAACTTGAGCGGGCAGGGGAAGGACGGATGTCGATTCTTGACTACAGCAAGGAAATTGCTTCGATACTGGTTGGACTTTTCGGCTTGATTGGAAAGCTCGCGGCGAAGCCTAAGACTTCGATGGGGTGGGGACCAAGGGCTTCAATAAGTCACATCCTGCCGCCCTTCACAGATGCAGACGGAAATGTGACGGATCAAAGGCCGCATCTAACAGTTGGATCATTCTTCATCAGCAATACGGGCAAGGTGCCCCTGAGCGAAATCGAGATCGTCCTGAACTACTCTCCCCAGTCACTTAATCTTTGGCCGCCGCGACCGTTCTCCATCACTGAAATTGCACACGGCCGAATTGCGATCTCTCTCCCCACGCTATCCCCAAAGGACGAGCTATGGTTTGAGATGGTCGCCGTGAACAATACCCTGCCGAATGTCCTTTCCGTCAGGAGTAAGGAAACCGTAGCCCGGCCAATCACGGTCGACTTGTTGCCTGTTGCGCCACGGTGGCAGATTCGTGCCATCCAAATCCTGTCACTCTTCGGCCTCGTAGCTGCTGTGTACGCGACACTTTGGCTGTTGAGCGGCCTGCTAACAGACAATTGGTCATGGCTCAACGGCGGCTGCAGAGGGGTGTAGGGGCGGCGCCCCTACGAAAGCGCCTCACGCGCACTGGTGAGGTCTCGGCCCCTGGTGTCTCGGCGTCAGGGCCAGCCACCGCCGACCGCTGTTTGCGCCGACTCAACACATTCCGCAGTTTGACGACAGTGGCGGGATGATTGCGAATGCCGGCATCGCGATTGGGTGCATTTCCGGAACTGTCGATCGGCGGCGCCGAACGCGCAACACCCGTGCTGGGGCAGCAAGCACTTCATGGATAGGGTCACGAGAGACCGTCGCTCCCGACCCATGCTCGAACCAGGGGCCAACTACCCCGGGGCTGCTGATTAAGGCGCAAGTTCAGATGCGGCCTCAGGGAGATCTGACGCCGAACGGATCGGTGCAGTCGTTGATCGCCAGCTCAAGTATCAGGTCGATACAGCCGATATTGCCCCCGCAGCAAGCCCACACGCCGCCACGCCGCCGATCGAGAGCTCAAAGAGCGCCCAAGCCTCGGCCGACCGACAATTCAACCACCCCCATCTATGTACATAACACAGCGATCCGTTGACATACTCCTGCTTCTGGCACCAATCGCTCTAGGCTTCTTCAGCACGTTTCTCGTGCGCCGACGCTATGGAGAGCTCGCTTGGGAGCCCGTTTTGGACCAGCGAGTGAACTGCTATAAATGGCTGGTCATCACCATCCTGGTTATTGCGTACATTGCGGCAGACAGGGCGTATAGCGCCTCGATGCCGGCGGGTTGCGATGGATTTGCGTGCGCACAATTCTACCTATCGAATGGGTATCGCATCTCCGTAAATGAGAAGCACCTATTCCTGCTTCTCACCACAGCGGGCGCAGGATACTTCTACGGACGGCTTTCGAAGTACTTCACGCCGATTCAAACCGGCACGCCCGGGTACTTGTTGAAAGTGGCCGCACATGGCAAGGGCGAGCACTCGCCACACCTAGAAATCTCTTGGCGCGTTCGCCGGCAACAGCTGAAGGCAGATCCTGATGTTCGACGAAAACTGGAGCTGGAGGGATTTCGCATTTGGATGCGATGCCTAGGCTCGTGGGTAAACACTCTGGAGACTGGATCTACAGTGGAGCTTATCAGCCCAATACTGATTGGTCGGGATCCTTCAACACTAGCCAGATGGATTTCTCGAAGAAGATCCATTCACAGCGTAACTCCCATGACAGTAAGAGGCGGCTGGTGCGAGGGGTTTCTGTACAACATCAAGGTTAACCAGCGGATCTCATTTCAGCCGGTCGTACTCGAGGGAATTCGATTCAAGGTCGCTTAGTCGCAACCTCATCGAGCCAATAACCAAGCTGGCGCTCTGACGTACGGCGCTTCGCCACTACAGTCTCTGAGAAGACGCCCGGCCCCTCCGATCAGCCAAGAGGAGCCGGCGCGTGCACCAGTGTGCAGGTCGTTGAAATCTGACGCACCTAAGGCGCCAAGAATCGCCAGATTTCGCGCTCATTGAACCAGAGAGCTGTTGAATGTGTCCAGAATCCGTTGAAGATGTGTCCAGAATCCACAGATCGCCCTTGGCCATTCACATCGCGCCCAGAATTTCTGCCTCGAAAGGTCAAATTTCAGGGTTGGGAGGGCGGAAAAGTCTGCGATGTCTGATTGACGGGGTCAATGTACCCCATCCGCAAGCCACTGATTCTTATGGCGTGGTGACAATTATTGACTGAACTTTCCGTAGTTCGAACTACGAGCAATGTGCCCCGTATTTCGTGAACTACGGAGAAGGCGCCCCGTGATCCGCGAACTCCGGAAAAGGCACCTCGGTTTTGCCAACAATCCGGACAATGCGCCTCAGATTTCCCAGAAGCCTCTGAGTTGAGTTGCTGATGTAGGCCGACGGCGCCTCCTGTCCCACGGCCCCTTAGCCCGTCGTGTAACGACCCACCGGTTTCTGCTCAGGTCATGCGGTTAATGTACAGGTATAGGCCGCATCCGGGGTCATCATCTTCAGCGCCTGATGCGGGCGCTGTTGGTTTAGAAGGCGATCCAGCAGCAATCACCCGCAGGGCGTGGGTTTGGCTCTCGAAGCGATGCCGATGCACGCATTGCTCTTTCAACATCCGGATTACTCGTTCCACATCCCGTTCTGCTGAGGGCAGTGCGGGGTGGAGAACTCATGCCTCAGGCCGTACCTGCGCACCAGCCGGGTGTAATCGCGGCTGGTGAACACTAGGCCGTTGTCCGAGCGAAGCAGAAATGGCTCCTTCACACGCCCCAGCGTGCCGTAGCGTGTGATCAGAGCCTCGCCATCCTCGTCTGGCCGCCACGGCCCGAGAAGCCCCGCATCTGCGGATCGAAATCGAACTCTGATGGCGCCCACGTCATTACACACCGTCCCGGTCCGTTTCTTGGCCCGAACTCGGCGTTGACCGCGGCGATGTCTCGTGAACGGCCCGGAGCGACGGAACGCTCGGAGCCCTTCTTGCCGAAGGGGAGGGAGCCCACGCCACCTGGACCTTGGCAATCGCGCCATCGCGGATGTGCAGCTCAATCAGTGGAACCTCCAAAGTGCTACCCTGCGCCTCCTTCATCTCCTGCCCGGATTGGCGCAGCCTCGTTCTAAGACCTTGGTCATATGCTCGGCACACGCAAGCCATCATTGCGTCCACAAGGTGCCTGCGACCGTCGATGGCACCCAGCACTGACGCCACGGTCGCCTGCAGAGACAGATGCAGGTCGAGAGATGTGCGGAGTTTCTCAGAAAAGTGCAGTAGCGCGTTTCCACAGGCAATGGTTAGCTCCTTGTCCACTACCGCTAGGCTGAGCCAAGCATGACCGCTCTCCGACAGACCATAAGGACCGATAAGGAACGTGTGATCTTTAGCCGGCGGCACTGACATTGAACCGAACGGCCGAGCGCGAGCCTCACCTCGCACCATTTCGATCTCGTGCTTCGGTACTTCTGCAACTGCCTGATCCGTGATGGCCGCTAGCCGTTCAATGACTCCTTTGGGCAGTGGGGTCAAGCGGAGAACCTGGGGACCACCCAGGTGCGAGAAGCCCCGCAGGCAATCGTGGGCTGGATCTGCACCTACCCCTTCGAAGACAGAAGGGATAGGTGGCTCTCTAGAGGCGGTAAGCTCTCTAGCGACCAGGCGGGCAGGCGGGGCAGCCAGAGCTGCGTAGGCCAGGTCCCACGCCTGATTGGATTCGGGCACATAGAGAACTCGGCCTTCCCGCTGACCCCGGGCCCACTGCAGGTAGTCTTCGGCCCACGGCGCGCATTGATTCGTTGGAAAGGTGCGCATGCCCGCAAGCGCTGTACGGGCATTCATCGCGGAGAATCCACAGGCACAGACGCCTAGCGCATCGTCCTCGTTGAACCGGCCAAACTGCACTCGGCCGCACTGAGGGCACGTGCAGGTGAGGCGTTGCCCATGCCAAGGGCAGCGAGTGATGGAGGGAAGCTGGAACAGCGCGCTGTGATATCCGTGCGCAGCGCACTCCCAGCATTGCCGAAGCGGTCGCGGATGCCGGGAGAACAGCCCTGGGCAATCGGTCGGCGACCAAGCATCCGGGGACCAATAGGTCCCCACATTGGTGTCAGCCAAGCCCAGGCTCCAGAGGAAATTCGATCTCGGCTTGCCCAATCGCTGGGTCGCAATCAGAACGTCCATCCCCTTTCGATTTCTGAAGCCAAGGGCCGTGAGCTCTGCACCGGCGGGGAGGGCAAACGCCGTGATGCGCTGTGCCAAGCCGTAGCCGGAGATGTAGGGATAGGGGCCGAGGTCAGCCCCTACCACTCGTGGCACCGCCGGCTGCCCGTGGATATCGTCGGTCCAAGCCATGACGTCGTCCTCTGTCAGGTAGCCAAAGGCATACGCATGCGCGCTCGGACGTACTCCAGCCGCAGATAGCCACAGTTCTGCAGGGCGGTAGCCACCTGGTCGACGGTGAAGCCCGTGAAGTCCTTCTGCCGGAAGGCAATGTCGTGGAGCAAATGGCGCACCATCAAGGTGAACGTCGCCATCGGCCAGGCTTGGCTTTCCGGCAACTTTCCCTTTTTTCGAAGCTCTCCCATCACCTGCCAGATCAGCGGCGCCTCCATCGCCAAGCGCCAACCGCCATCGAAGGCCGAGCGCGCGAAGTAGCGGCTGTAGGGCACGTCGGGCGTTGGCCACCAGCTGCTGTCGTAACCGCTCAAGGCATGCTTAACCTCATCCAGTCCCATCAATGGGCCAAAGGGGGTAGTCGCCATGAACCAGCGCCGGATGCTGTGGGATGCACGGTCACGCCAGTCATCACCCACGTCCACGCCTTCGGCGTCACTCTGGCGCATCAGCACCAGGAACAGGCTCAACCGGTCCTCCCTGACCATGCTGTCCAGGTCTTCCAAGTACTCGTATTCTGCCTCGGTGATCCGCTGTGCATTGTCTATGAACAGGACCATCCTGCTCACGCCGGCTTGGCCGCAGCGGCTGCCGATTAGGTTCCGGAGCTTGGCCATTCCTGCCGCTGCTGAGGTTGCACTCGAGCTACCGATCCCCATCCGATCATTCATAGTCGACCAGAATGCGCGGTCCGTGCGCCGAATACCGCTGGCCATGACCATCCTCATGGCAACGCCCATCGGGGATCTGTCGCTGTCAATCAACCAACGCGGAGCATTGTCGGTGAGGTAGGCAATGGCGGTGGTCTTCCCCACGCCGCCGCCCCCATAGGCAGAGCACCCATGGTGCCCTTCAAAGATGTTTTTACGAATGAAATTAGCTAGTCGCTCGGTGGGCTTAGTGTTGATCTGGTAACCATCAGGGACCAGCAACGGATGGTGGGAGGCAATCAACGGGTTGCTGTGTGTGTGCTTCATGGCAGGGTCTGAAAGTTTGCGGCGGCAGAACTGGTGAGGAAGCGGTCAGTGGTCGCGCTATTCATCCAGGCTGATCCAGCCATCGGTTGCCATCGTGATGACAGTGCCGTAGTAGTCAGGCTCAACCGCATGGCGGGACGCTGGTTGTGTCGCGGCGTCCATGCGCGCCAGCTGATCGGCCGCCAGCTGCGAAGTTTGCATCCTGTTTTTGAGGAAGCTCACATAGGCGGCGACCGCGCAATCCGCACCGAGAACGCTGAAGCCAGAGCGGTTCTTGATCCATTGCATGATCAACGCCCGGGTCGTCTCATCGTGTGCGCTACGGGCCCAAGGGGCTGCAGCGCGCACACTGCACAACGGCGCGGTGACGCTCTTCATCAATGTCAACGTGCGCAGGTCACTCCGATTGACGCGAGCGAGCACTGTCTTGCCAATCAGCTCCCAGCGTCCTTCCAGGCCTGGCCCTCGGTATTTGACGTACTTGTAGTTGACGTGAGGCACCACACCCTGTGACTTGTTGCCATGCACGACCAACGGAACCAGGACGGTGCACAGGTCCGCAGCGTCCTGTTCGGCACCATCGGGACAGAAAGCAAAGGCCGAGCAGGGCTGGGACCTGAGGAACTGCAGCGGAGACAGGCTCCCCAGCGCTGGGTGCGGTGTGGCGTTGTAGTTTGCGATGATGACGTCCAGCAGCTCCTCGAATGCGCCCAGATTGAAGTAGTGCTCATTCCCGGAGATTTTGCTGATCCGTCGCTTGCTTTCACTGTGGGCCTTGGCAGGTTCGAAGCCGCCAGGAATCCGACGCAGTGCTCCGCGCTCCAGGCGCGAGAACAGCTGCTCGACGATGGGGCGGGAGCGGGGCTCATGAGCGCGGCCGAAGATGATCACGCCCCCGCGGGACCGACACATCGAAGATTCCAGCTCCAGGGCTGAGTGAGCCAACGCATTATCCAAAGCGATGGAGCGCGAGCGCCGGGACGCCAAGGCCGGTTCCAGTCCCGTTGGCATCCCCGCGCCAGGTGCATAAGCCAGATCAGGAATCGTAAGCTCGCGCGGTGTCCACGGGCGAAGCCCCGAGGCCAGACAGTTGGCCACATCCAGGTTGTTGTAGCCGCGACCGACGCGCAGGGACCAAGAGACAATGGCTCTGGAGCGGACCTCCACCTCTGCCAGAAGCCACAGTGTCGTGATCGGCCGCTCTGCGACCCCGCCATCGGGAAGCGCAACACTCAAGGTGCCTTCGACATCGATGCGGTGCGCGTCAAACTCGGTACGATCAAACAGCCGACCTCGGAAGGCGTCTTCCAGTTTATGGACCGCCAGAGGTTCCAGCTCCAGCGTTCCGGGCACGACGGCGGTGAGCCTGTCACGGCGCAGGTAGTCGAGCAGGGCTCTACGCCCGCGGTCAGGCGTATTAAGCGGGTAGTGGTCACAGAGATCTAACCGGCGCAACTCTGCGCAGACGCGCTCATGCAGGCGAGAGAACGCCCTTGGCGCGCGCCCTGGCGGTAGAGGATCTCTGAAGCGCTCCACCAGACCACGCACTGCAGGCAGTGCCTGAAACAGCTGAGCCATGCTTCCGGGCCCGCCGCTGAGGGGAACAAGCGCCTCGCCTGATGTCGCCGGCGTGCGTTGATAGATGCCGTACGGCACACAGACACGAAATCCGTTGGCCATGCCGTCGGCATTGACTCCGGGGGCATGGGCCACCATGCGCTTTAATCGCTTACGACACAGCCCGTGCAGCTTGGCCGCTCGCGCAAGCGAGAACTGGCCGGTCACCACCCCGAGCAATGCGGCCTCTGCACGGCGATAGGAGTCGCGGTCCTCTTCCCGCAACTCGTTCACATTCGGCCGATACCACGTGGCCAACTCTTGGGCATCATAGATATAGGGACGATCAGCCACGAACGAGCTCCAATACCGCGTCCGAAGCACCGGGTGTATGGTCGATCAGATGGACCATACCCTGGTGAACCATCCAGGCCACAGTGGCCCGCACCTGATTGGGCGTATAGGGCAGAGCAGCCGCTAAGCTGAGCAGGTTTAGGCGAGCGGCGCGCTCAAGCAGCGCCTTGACCTGCTCAGCAATGGCTGCGCGGGCACTTATGCGACCGCTATCCCATACCAGCGGCAGCAGCTCATAGGCCAAGGCGATTTGGGACAACTGAGAGGCCAGCTCCTGCTCGGTGACCAGTGTCAGGTTTACCCCGTTGCGCTTCCCGATTTCGACCAGATCCTGCTTTCCCGGCAGCGGCATCGAGCCCGTGCTGCTCTGCATGATGAGGGTGGCCGGCACGATCAGATCAAATCGCTCGCTACCGTCATTTCGCTCGGACCAGAAGCTCAGATCTATGCGGGTTTTGCTGGTCACTTGCAGCTGTCGCGGCCTTTCCACGTAGATCCGCACGGTTGGATCGAACTCGAGCAGAAGGGCGTAGGCAAAGGCGCTGGCGTCAGCGACAGTGACCACCCGGCCATTGCGCGGGGACTGGAAGACGAACACCTCGCGCCGGCTGCGCTGGCCTCGTTTGAGGGGTCGGGGGGTGTAATTGAGTGAAGCGTCTACGTGATGTGATGTGGCCACGCCCGAGGCGGTGGCCGCTGCTCCTGCAGTCATTGGAATCTCCTGCTGCGGCGCACTTGGGCGCCGCCTCGCACCATGCACGGTCAGGGCTACGCAGCGCGCCCTTGTCTGTCCGAGCCGACTGGCCCGAACGAGCGCGCACGAATGCCCAGCCGCCTGCATGGGGCGACTTGACTTGGGGGGAGAAATGCGGGAGCCTAGTCTTAGCTTCTAGCTAGTGCTCGCCACCTCTCGCTCCGACGAGAGGCCAAATGCCTCCGCTCCAACGGGGGCATTTTTCATTTCTGTGGTCCGGAGATCTGGACTAAGTCTGTGAGGACGTTCTCCTTGCCATCAGCAATTGGGGTAGGGCGGGCGGTTTTGCTGCGTCCGTCTGCAATAGTTCCGCAGGCGACGCCGACACGGTCATAGCGCCAACAACTGCTGCGGGCACTGGACCGGCCGAAGCAGTCAGCGCAACGACACGCGCAACTGTGTCTGTTCAGCTCCTGTCGACTCAACACCTTGCGCGCGATGTCGTAATTGGGCCAACCACTGCGCAACATCCTTGGCCAGCGCGAACTTTCCGCGCCGATGTGCAATGGCAAACACGGGAACAGGCAAGACCCGTCGAGCAAGGGCTTGGCGGAAGGCGTCAGAGGAGCTGTAGCCCAAGGCTTGCCGTAGATCATCCTGGCCAATCATGGGCCCATAGCGATGCAGCAAATCCTGTTCCAACTCGCGCGCCAATGAATCCATGATTCTGTCACGCTCAGTCATGCGGCTAGCGTAGTCATTGCATTGATTTTTGAACAGATGGAAAGTTGGAGGGAATCGTTACTCTATTTTCGCGCCAAGATGTCTTCCAAGTCATTGAAAATGATAAAGCCGTACCACGAAGCCCGGCTGAAAAACATGCTATGTTTTGCGCAATCCGACAGCGCCAGATCACTGAAGAAGGCGTTGAACGTCCTTAGAGCGGGGGTTTGGTTTGAAGGGCTGCGCATGCGCTTGTATCAATCCACCGCCTATGGAGTTGGTCAGAAAATGCAGCCGCACACCTACCGCGACGGCATCTATCACCACAATGTGTGGGCCAAGTACGCTGTGGGAAAGCATTTGCCAAGTGCTGAGACGGTCTATGCCTGTGAGGAGCAGGTCCGGGGGTCGAGTCACCTACTGGAGGATCCGAGCTGGGACCTGCTGGATGTGAGTCGACCGATTGGCGGCGACGGTGACAAGCTGCTGAGGCGATTGCGGCCCTCGATCCAAAGTGCCCTTTTCGAAGAACGTGCTTTGGCGAAGGGGCGCTATGTTCGTCGCACCGCACCTGTCCAACCGCTGATCCGCCTTGAGGGACAGGCAGACCTGCAGGCGATTGCGGCGGCTGTCGTACTGGTTCGAGAAGCCTACGAGGCGGGCGATACGTCGCGCGCATTTGACATCGGACGTTCATTGCACGGAATCACGCTGATGGCTGCAGTCGTGACCGGCTTGCGCGGGATCGCACCAGAACTGTTTGAATACCTCATCCGCTATGTGTTCCCAATGGCGTCGGACACCTTCATTGAGTTCGATCTCAATCGGGAAGTGCTCAATGCACAGGCAGATTGGCTGCGCAGCACCATTCTTCAGATGGAAGACAATGGCTGGACGGGCTATGTGCCCGGCGGCCCGACGCGGGAGCTTCGTAGACTGCTTTCGGTCGACTATGGCTTTGACCTTCGGTTTGGATTGGGGCCGCGGATCAAACTGAAGGTGCCGTTCGAACACGCCAGCGAAGACGCGCGACGCTCAGTCAGCTTCAATAACGCGGCCTGGGAATGGGCTGCAGCGGTGCTCGCAACGGGTAGAAGACAGGCCCTGATACCTGAAGAGGCCATCGTTCGCCTGATGGCCGCCAACGGCGAGCCAGATGGCGCCATGGCGCACTCCCATCCTGTGGAAAGTGCGTAGATCGCTGCCACTGCGTATGCCCATAGCTACGCCGGGTTCTGTCCTTTTCCACATGCCTGACCCAAGACCGCAGATTCAGCACCTTGCAACGGCCAAACATTCGGGACAAGCGGGGGGAGGGGGCAAGTCAGGGAGGCACACAGAGGAGCAGATAGCATAACCGGGGTTTCAGCCCTTGATCCGCTTCTCGAAGTTAGTGACTAGCTTCGAGAGCGATTGTCCAGTCAACTCAGCTATATCCCTTAGCTCAACTAAGTCAAGCCTGCGCTTCCCAGTCTCGACATCGCTGATGAACGACTGACTGCGTCCCAGCTTGCTTGAAACCTGAGCCTGTGTGAGGCCAGCCGCCAGCCGTGCATCGCGAACCACCTCGATCAGCGCCGAATACTCCTTGCGATGGATGGTCTTGGTCACGGCCGCGCCTTGTTTGAGCGGCCTCCGAAGCTATATCCAGTTCTCAGATATCTAAAAACCAGATATCCTCATGCCTCATGTTGGAGGGGGCGATGATCAAAGCAATAGGGCAGAGCGTTGACCGGGCACACAGTACTTGCCACTGCTGCGCCGGGAAGCCTCCCGCTCTTGTACTGGAGTGTGAAGGATGCGACCGACCATACTTGCTCTAGATCTGGAAGGGACACTGATCTCCAATGCCGTCAGCCAGATCCCGCGCCCGGGACTGAGTGAGTTCCTTTGCTCCGTTCAGGATGATTTCGAACGACTGGTGCTGTTCACTAGCGTTCCGGAACCACGAGCGAGGGGCATCGTGGAGCTATTGACCCGAGAGGAACATGCTCCTCCGTGGTTCTCTCAGCTGGACTTCACCCAGTGGCATGGCGCGACAAAGGACTTGCGCTTTATCACCCCGGAACTTGGCGCAGCTTTGTTGCTCGATGACCACGCCGCCTATGTGCACCCTGGCCAAGAGCGCTGGTGGGTCCACGTACCGCTTTTTGCCTCGCCCTATGAGGCCTGCGATCAGGGGCTGGCGCAAGCGCTGCAGAATCTGCGTAGAAGGCTTGCTGAGCTTCAAATCTGAGATATGAGGCTGCGCTAGAGCCGTGCGAACCCGCTGTGCAACCCTCGGTCACACACCAGCTACCGACCCAATCTTCTGAGCATCATGACACCCAGCGCGCCCACATGGACCTTCACTTCCGCTCACAGCTGCGTTGGCTCACCGTGGCATTGGCACCATCCAAGCCGATTTGCCAACGGGTGCCGCCCGAGGCCGGGTGTCTTGATTGGTATCAGTTGCGTCGATCATGGCGTGGAAGGCAGCAAGCCGACATGCACTGAAATGGGCCCGTCAGGTTCCGGTGGTCGCCAATGATCCGTACTAGTCACACGCATCCACTTGAGATCGCTGAACTGGTTGTCGGCCTGCATGGCGGAGCGATCGGCGTCACATTCGCTCCCGGGAAGCACCAAGATGCTGCGATGACCGGCAAATGGGCGCGAAACATGGACGCCGATTTGAACGCAATCCGCACTTGGGGCGGCACGCGCCTGATCTCGCTGCTTGAGCCGTGGGAATTCGAGGAGCTGAAGATCCCGCAGCTGCCGACCGTCGCACCTACCCATGGACTTACATGGGTGGGACTTCCGATTCGCGACGGGGCAGCGCCTAATGATGGATTCCTTGCCCGGTGGGAGTCGCTGGAGCCAGTTTTGGTGCAGGAACTGTTCGCTGGAGGTCGTCTGGTTGTTCACTGCAAAGGAGGGCTTGGCCGCGCGGGAACGGTAGCCAGCATGCTAATGCTTGCGACCGGTGCAGCGGTCACTGCCGAACAGGCGATGAGCATGGTTAGAGCAGTGCGCCCAGGCGCCATCGAGACCCGAGATCAGGAGGCATTTCTACACGGATGGGTGCGCGGGCTGCGCGGCGAGGAATAGGGGGGGGGGCAGATGCAAGCACTTTGATTGCATTGCCGCACGATTGGCGGCACCCCATGAGCCGCACGAATGGCCGACGGTCGCCGCCGATGTGCGGACTTAAAACTTCCAGCGACCTACCGGCCACGCCCAATAGGCGTTCCCGATTGGCAGAAAAGTCGCCAGCGCCACATCGAGTATCAAAGGTCGACGCCAGTCTCGACTGGGAAAGAAGCAATAGTCAGTAGGGGCAAGCGCGCCAACCTGCTCGCGCTGCAGAAGCCACTTACACTTTGCTCCAATCTCTCGGTCCAGGGCAGTGATCGCTCGATCTTCACTCATGCCGGTGCGCAGAAGCTCCGAGGCAGCGCCGCGCATGCTCGACCATAGAACATATCGCTTCCGACCAAGACTGAGTTGCTCCCAGCTACTGTCAGCTAGCGAGCGCAGGTGCTTCGCTGCCTCAGGGGCCATTCGGTGCTTGCGCAGCAGGTTTGTAAGGTACGCGTTGGCTTCACCTTCGGCCAGCGTCAACCAGAGCCGGCGCTTGGAGTCGATCGAGCACTCTCGAGCCCAGGCCAGGAGAATGGTGGTCAAGGCGTAGCCGAGATCAACATCAGGGCGACTCCATGGGGCACGGTATGACCAAGCAAGCGGCTCATACCGTGATCGCGCAGCATTGCCAGCAAGAGGGAGGGGAACCGCATCTAGAACCCGGAGCATTGAAAGGGTTTCAAGCGCTTGAACTGCGAGCCCCTCACTAGCGACCGGACTGCTCTCGTTCCTCGATCTTTCAAGCGCACACCACGCGCACGCTAACAGAGGGCCAATCGAACGAACAAATGTGTCCAGTTCTGGCCAGGTTGCGAGGAGGGTCGGTTGGTTAACGACATAGGCCACATTGCCCTCAAATCGCTCGCCAGTGGAGAAGCATAGCAAGTTGCCGACACCACGTCTATCTGATCTTCCGATATTTTTGGCATCCTTCGCGGCCCTTATCCGCGATTCGCCAGACCCGACGCGGAGCTGATCTTGGATCCAGCACCAAGGCGGCTGCAGGGCAGCCGGATAGTAAAGCGCTGCGATGCACTCAATGGCCTGCACGACGGGAGCTATCGTCCGAACGCTCGACCATGGCCGAGCCGGCCGAGCTCAAGTCGCTGGATCGGCCTGCGATTAGCGTGCGCTATCGGGGGTGACACCGCAGCCCCTGCGCCCCGCTTTCGCCTGTGTGTAACCCCAGTTCGGGCACTCGATGATCCCACGCGTGCCGATGTCTCCGACACCATGAGCTCTACTGCGATTCGCCGCAGCGAGCTTTAATTGAGGCGGAGTGACGCTGTTCGCAAGTTCACTCTTGACGTACCAACTACAACTCACCGGGTGGGGCCGGCTTGAGTTGGGGCGCCATTGCTGAATGGTTTAGTTTAACCGATGCCAATCGTCACCTATCTGTACAGTCGCCCTTGGTACGGTTCCGGCTAATCAAGGAGGTGCGCCATGCCCACCAGGGCTGTTGTATATGTGAGCGGTGCCGGTGAGAAGATCGCTGGCGACAAGCTGGGTCTGTCTAACGAAAAGTTGGATCAAGTCGTGGATGATGCAGCCCGGTTCAACAGAGACGCTGGCGTCACGGGGGTGCTGCTTTTCGATGGCGAGCGCTTCCTGCAGTATCTGGAGGGTCCCGAGGATGGACTGTCAGTAGCCTATTCTCGCGTACTGGGCGCCAGCAGCCATGACGGCATCGTTGAGCTTCAAAGGGGGAGGGTAGGTAAGCGCCGTTTGCCGTTCTGGCCCATGAAATGGTTGCCGGTAGAGTCGGCCGAACTTCGGCAGTTGGCTCGCGCTGACTGGACCGGGTTCAATTGGCGCGGCAATGCAGAAGTCTCCAACGCTACGGCGATGGACCTCCTAATCTCTCTCGTAGAGCCCTACGCCATCGCTGCCTAACGCCGCGCCGCGTTCGCCCCCCTTCTAGCCGGGAGCGAATGGCACTTCAGAACTGACTATTGATCGCGGCTATCAGCTGCTTAAATCGGTAAGGCTTTGAGAGGAACTGCACATTGCTTGGCAATGCGGGTAACTGCGAGCGGCTATAGCCCGATGCCAGTAGGATGCGTGCGTTTGGCTGCACGGAAGCCGCTTCTGAGGCTACGTCCAAGCCGGATACTCCTTCGGGCATGTTGTAATCAGTGACAACAATGGAAAATTGAGCGGTGCTCCGCAAGCATTCAATCGCTTCGACACCATTGCGAGCAGTTGTCACTGCGAAGCCCTGCGCGGCGAGTGCATCAACGACGATCTCACGCAGGTCGTCCTCGTCATCCACAAAAAGTACAGAAAGAGGCATGAGCTACTCGGCGACTGGGTAGTAAAGGGCAATGGATGT
Organism: Stenotrophomonas sp. Sm10; assembly: GCF_030985515.1. Taxonomy (NCBI): domain Bacteria; kingdom Pseudomonadati; phylum Pseudomonadota; class Gammaproteobacteria; order Lysobacterales; family Lysobacteraceae; genus Stenotrophomonas; species Stenotrophomonas sp. Sm10. The sequence goes on along the minus strand of NZ_JAPTFO010000011.1, from coordinate 64,123 downwards.
ACCTGAGCCTGGAGCGCTCTCTACGCGAATCAACCCGCCCGATTGGGTGGTGAATCCGAAAACCTGGCTAAGGCCCAGCCCGCTACCGCGTCCAACGGTTTTTGTGGTGAAGAAGGGCTCGAATATCCGCGCCTGATCTTCCGGCGGAATCCCTTGGCCATTGTCCTGTACTTCTATGCGCACGTAGGTGCCAAGTTGCTCACTGGCGTCATCAGACTGCACGTTGGTCTGTAAACGCGCTGTAATTTTGATGCGGCCACCTGTAGGCATCGCGTCACGACTGTTGCACACCAAGTTCAAGATGGCCGCTTCCAGTTGGCTACGGTCGAGTTCGACGGAGGGCAAGTCGGTTGGAGCGTCGAGTTCAACCGCAACTGTGTCGCCGGCTGAGCGTTGGAGCATGTCGTGAATGTCTCTAAGAGCATTCCCAACGTTGAGTCGTTCGGGCGAAAGTTCATGGCCTCTTCCAAACGTGAGAAGTTGCCGAGTTAGAAGTGCCCCTCGGTCAACTGACCTTAGAGCGGTACGGATGTACTTGTCAGACAGCTCACCGTGAGGCTGATCCGCGAGAAGATCCAGACAATTCGTCACCACACCCAGCAGATTGTTGAAGTCGTGGGCGAGGCCCAGGGTCAACTTGCCAATTGCCTCTAGCTTATGCGCCTGCAACAGTTCTTGCTGGGCTCGTGTAAGCTGTTCTTGGGCAAGGTAGCGTTCGGTTACGTCTCGCGTGATCTTGGCGAACCCGACCAACGAGCCATCCACCCAGACCGGATCGATGACCACGCTTGCGTGAAATCTTGAGCCGTCCTTTCTAAGCCGCCAGCCTTCGCCTGCGTAGCGGCCTTCATTCGCAGCTATCGCGAGATTGCGTTCTGGGACGCCGGCGGCGATGTCTTCCGGGGTATAGAACCTGGAGTAGTTGGTGCCGACTACCTCATCCCTTCGGTAGCCTTTGATGCGTTCTCCGCCAGGGTTCCAAGTGCGGATGACCCCCTGAGGGTCAAGCATGTAGATTGCGTAATCAGTGACGGAATTGACCAGAAGTCCAAATTGTTGCGACTCGTCGCCTAGATCGCCCGTGGGACTTGGAGTCATGGCGCATTCTCCTTCGGGGCGACCAAGCTATGCGCATGATTGTTAGTGGTTTGTGAAAGTGAAGGCGGGGACTCCATCACAAACTGGCCGCTGTCAGGCAGTTCTGTGCCGGCCCTGGCGTCGTGTTTTGCTCGCTATTTGCCCGGCTATGTCATCGGCATCAGCGTCGGTCACTAAGGCTGGGGCCCGGAGCCAATTTGCTCTGTGAGGACTGTAAGGGACTGCTGAAACGCGGCGGCGAACAACGCGCCGCCGTCGCGTTCGTGACTGTGCGCGATAGCAGGAAGCAGCTTTGTCCACGTCGAGAGCAGTGCTTTGGGATCCTGGTGAGTGATGAAAGAGACGCGTAGGGCGTACTCCATAGCCTTGAGGTAGCCACGGTGCACTTCAAGGCCGGCCTCGCACGCGTGCAGGCGGTCAAGGATCTCTGTTGTCTCTGTGGTCATGGCTGCCTCGACGGGTGGGGCGGGAAGAGGGGATAGTCTGCGGACGCCTAAATAAGCCCACTGTGAGCATCCTCAACGTTTTGCGTACTCGTGACCACCTGGTGGTCGCAGTGGATACCCTGGCGGAGGATGCCCACACATTGGCGCATTCCGCAGGGGCGAAGCTGCTGCCGATCCACCAGCACAACCTGATGCCGGCCACTCGCGGTTCCACCCAGTTCTTCCTTAGCATCTACGAGCTGGCGCTGCATGCCAGCTTCCGCGCAGATTTCGCAATGGATCAGCTATCTGCTGGGTTGGGATTGGTCGTGGACCAGCTATGGCCGAACTATGAGATGGCGGCAGCCGGGCCGGCCTTCCGCTCGACCAGCTCGGAACCGAGTTGGCGCTTGGTGGTTGGTCGCCGAATAACGGCCGGATGATGGCCACGAGGTATGCCAAGAGCGATAGTCTGCGCCCCTGCTTGGTTCAGCCTATCGCGGGCCAGCTCGCTTCACCAGGCGAACCGCTCCAAGCCGTGACGTTTGGCATGGCCCAGACGGATCTGTTGGCCAGTGCGGGTCTGCAGGCCCGCCACCTCAATGAGCAGTTGGGCCGAAAGGTGGCGGGAGGCCGGCTGCTGGCTCGGTTCCTCCAGAAGATTGACGTGCGTTGACGCGGGTCGGCGGCGCGGATAGGGCGCCGGAGCACCCATGGTCGCGATGCACCAATCGGATAGCCGCTAAAGCCCCCATTCACATGCCGGCATCGCCCCGTGAGGCATCTACCTCTGTAAGATCCAACCCGTTAGAGCAGGATAGGCTGGAACGGCTCATATGACATGAGTCGGCAATATCGGTCGCTGCGATGCCAAGCTGTCTACGCGACGAGGGTGCCGAGCCGCGTTTAGCTGGACGCCGCCTCCGGCGTTGCAACCGATCTCGCAGGGAACCACCCGGGATTCGAGCGGATGGCCGCGAACAGCTTGGCCGGAATCTTCAGGCCAACAGATTCCGCGTCAGGATTGAGCGCCGTCACGATGTCATCGTCGCGCGCGGCTACCGCCTTCTCCACCCACTGCGGATCCAGCACCAGGCCACGTGCAACTGCGGCAAGAGACAACCCTCCATCCAGAGCGGTGCGAACGTCCTGAGGCGGTCGTAGTTCGCCTGCGGCCATCAATGGCAGGCGTCCGCCAACGCGTTCAATGAGCCGTTCAGCGGTGGTTCGCTCATCTTCCGCATCCAGAGGTTTTCCTGCCAAGACGTTGTAAAGCGATGCATGCAGGTAGTCGAGCTTGCTTTCCTCAATTAGCTTGTCCACCAATGCCAAGGCATCCCCGACGCGCAACGCACCGTCACCCGGTTCCTCGGGCGAAATCCGATACCCCAGCAGGAAGGGGCGCTGAGCGCGAAGCGAAATCACTCGACGCACTTCGCGTACCACCTCCAGCGGGAAGCGCATCCGCGCCTCCAACGAGCCTCCCCACTCGTCGGAGCGCTGATTGAACAGCGGCGACAGGAAGTTCTGAATCAGGAAGCCATGTGCCCCATGGAGCTCCACGCCATCGAATCCGGCCTCGATCGCGCGACGGGTGGCCTCGCCAAAGTCGTGAATGACTGCCAGGATCTCATCAGGGTCAAGTGCGCGGCTGGCCACTTCTCCATTGTTGAAGGGCCCCTTCGGTGCGGCCATGGCACTTGCGCTTACCAGCTCACCCTCCGGGATCAGCGACGGCACCGCCTTGTTGCCCGCGTGGAATATTTGAAGGACTGCAGGAGCCCCCCCGCTTTTCGCGGCCTGTGCCAGCTTCCGCAAGCTGGGAATGAATCGATCATCATGGGACGCGAACTCGTCGGTGAAGCCGACGCCGTTGGCTTGCACCTGGGTGCAGCCCGTCAGCACAAGGCCGACGCCCTGGACGCGTTCGCGGTAATAGGACAGCTCCTCGTCGGAAACTGTCTGGTCTGGGTTCGAGGACCAGGTCGTCATCGGTGCCATTACGATTCGGTTGCGCAGCACCGTGCCGTTGCTGAAGACATAGGGTTCAAACAGTAGATCATTCATCATTGCGTTCACATGGTTGGCGCACCCCACAGATGGGGCGAACAATGGTTTCAATTTCCACTCGTATTAAAGAGGCGAGTCCGGGTTGATTCCGAACCATTCCCGGTCAATCGCCTCAAGCATCTCTTCAGGTGACAGCTGCCGTGTCATACGGCCACGGAGCAGCTGCCGATGCTCGAACGAGCGCGCTCCGCGGCTCATCACCTTGTCCCGGAACGCCGAGATGTATTCATCGCCGATGTGGCTGTTGTACGTGTTGAACAGCACCACGTGCTTGCCATCCAATCGGTTGTTCTCGACGAATGACCAGATGGGCGGAGCGGGGCTGTAGAGCCAGACTGGGGAGCCCAGCCAGACCGTGTCGAAGGGTGCCAGGTCAATGGTCCTCGGCCATGTCCTCGGCAAAGCCCCTGCGTCCCGCTTCAATCCATCCGCGGCCCTCAACGCACCCACCAGACCGCCAACACCAAGCTCATGGTCAGGCACCTTCAGGGCGTAGAGGCGCGCCTTCAGCTGCCGGGCGACATGCCGGGCTGCAAGGCCCGTGTTCCCGGAGCGCGAGTAACACACCACCGCAACACCGGATACGCGCGCGTCTGCGCTCGGCATATAGGGCTCAATACCCGCAGCCTCGCCGGCCTGCCGTCGCTCGATGACACTCACCGCAAGCAGGACGGCAAATGACACGAGGGACGCCGCTGCGATCGAGGTGCCGATGATCTGGATCCAGGACATGCGCCTCACCTCTTGTTCCTCAGAAGTCAGTGGAGCGGGTCAGTTCCTCGAACCTGCCCGGCGCGGCAATTCGGCCTTCCAGCGTCGGCATGACGAAGTCCACTGCATCGCTGCCGATGAGCAGCTTCCGCGGCGGATGCTTCATGCCGGCTACCTGAAAGACGACCTGTGCAAGCTTGGCCGGATCTCCCTGCAGCTGGCCATCTGCCGATCCCAGCAGGCTTCGGCCGTTAAGGTGCAGGATTCTCACTGGGCGCCCGGGATCCGTCGCGGTTACATGAAGTACGGCTTGTCGCCGTCGCTTCCTGGCTTGTTCAATCCCAGGTTCCTACCGGTGTGGAGAGCCGGTTCGACGATGATCTGGCTGATCAGGTCGCCCACGCTCCTGCGGGAAACCACGGTGCCTTTGAACGGCTGGTCCTTTTCCGTGGTCTCGTAGTCCACCTCGTCCTCGTCAGTCAGCCAGGCCGGGCGCAGGATCGTGTAGCCCAGGCCAGAGGCCTCGATGGCGTCCGCTGCACGCCTGAACGGCTTGAGGTCTTCGCCGATGAAGTCGTTGTTCCACTCGCCGAACTTGCCCGGAACCTCGTCGTAGATGCCTAGCGAGAGGACGAAGATCAAGCGCTGGACGCCTGCGGCGTTCATCGCGGCGATCACCGCCTGTGCTTGCTTGTCCAGATCTTCGCCGGTCAGGTTGGCATAGACGATGTCCTGTCCTGCGACCGCATCCTTCAGCAGCTTCTTGTCCAAGACGTTGCCGATGACCACCTTCGCGTTGGCAGGTTCTTTGCCCGTCAGTTTCTTCGGGTCACGCAGAAGCAGGGTCTGCTGGATGTTTTTCTCTGTGGCGAGCGATCTGATGACCCATTGGGCGATCTGGCCGCTTGCGCCCAGAATGAGAACGTTCTTCATGATCACGACTCCTTGTTGTCAGGCGCCGATGTAGGCGCCGTTGTCTACCACCAGAACCCGCCCGGTGACGGCGCGTGCCATGTCGCTTGCCAGATAGAGGATGGCGTTCGCCTGATCCTCGGGCTGGGTGAATGGCAGGGACTGGTCGGTGTGCTTGGTGATGTAGGGAACCATGGTCGATCCCCCGGTGAGCTTGCCGGCCGCCCAGTCACGGGCCATCGGCGTATCGGTGTTGCCCGGCGCCACCGCATTGCAGCGGATGCCGGTGCCCGAGAAGCGAACCGCGATGTTGGTGGTCATCGCGTTCACCGCGGCCTTGGTGGAGACGTACGCCAGGCCGCCCAGCGGCAGTGATCCGTTCACCGAGGTAACGTTGACGATGGCGCCGGTGCCTCGCGGCATGAAGTGACCGACGGCCTCGCGACAGAAGCGGAATACGCCGGCGTAGTTCACCTGCACGACTTCGTCGAAGTGCTCGTCCGTGTACTCTTCGATGGACATCATGTCGCCATACCCGGCGTTGTTCACCAGGATGTCGACCTGGCCGAACGCTTCGATTGCCTTGGCGAACACCAGCCGGGGCGCTGCCGGATCGGCCGAGTCCGCGACTATGCCCAGTGCATTGCCACCGGCGTCCTGGATGTCCTTCACCACGGCATCAAGGTCGGCCTGCTTGAGCGCAGTGAGGACGACATTCGCGCCTTGCTCGACGAACAGCTTGGCCGTGGCCAGGCCGATGCCCTTGCTGGCACCGGTGATGATGGCGGTCTTTCCAGTCAGTAGAGGTTTCATCTTCACTTCCTTCGCGTGTCGGTCGATCGGCGTGCATGCGCCGGTCGACAGGATGCCGTATGAGATTCGCGGCTTTCAGCTTCGGGGCCGCTTGGGTTCGGGCGGCCGCCGCTCCGTCACAGGTTGGCCTTGAAGAACGGAACCAACTGCGCCATCGCGATTGCGACCGGCTCCGGCTTGTCGTACAGGTCGTAGTGCGACCAGCCTTCAGCGACGACGATCTGCTTGTTATCGGAGGCCGCGCGGCTGTAGATCTCCCAGCCATCACGATAGGCGCCGAAGCCACCAGGTTTGTCACCGATGACCACCATGAGTGGCTGGGTCAGCAGCACCTCGGCGTTGAGGAACGCATCCCAGCCCATCGCCGCACCGCTGAAGGACATCAGTTGGCTGGTGGCGCCATTGGGCTGCTGGCCGCGAGCCGTCTTGTAGTACTCGGTGGCTTCCAATACGTCGATATCCGTGATGCCCGCGGCCTTGCCCGCTTCAACGGAATCCGGCAGCAGATTGGCCACATCACGCTCGGCACCCTGCGCCTGGGCCGTACGCATGCCGGCGATATTTGCCGCCAGCTCGCGCGGCTTGAACTGCGCGAAGCCCTCGCGGATCAGGCGGCCGTAGTTCACGCCGGTTATGGATACCAGCGCCTGGATGCGGTGGTCGGTGATGCCGGCGTGGATGGTGTACGCACCGCCGCCGCAGACGCCGATCGCACCAATGCGACCGGCATCGACGTACGGGAGAGACTGCAGGTAGTCGACAGCGAAACGGATATCCGAAACGCGGATCGACGGATCTTCGATGAAGCGAGGCTCGCCGCCGCTGGCGCCCTGGAAGCTGGCATCGTGCACCAGCACCACGAAGCCCTGTTCGGCCAGGCCCTTGGCATAGACATTGCCCGACGTCTGTTCCTTGCAGCTGCCGATGGGATGGGTGCTGACGATGGCGGCGTACTTCTTGCCTTCATCGAAACCGGCCGGCAGATAGAGATCGGCCGCGGTCTGCCAGCCCAAGTTCTGATAGCTGACAGTCTTGATGGAAATGGAACTCATGGCGTGCTCCTGGTCAGATGCCGCGCTCTTCAAAGACGCGACGGGCGATGCCGAGAGCAGTGGATGCGGTTGGCCAGCCGGAGTAGAAGGCGAGATGGGTGATAAGCTCGACCAGCTCTTCCCGTGTTACGCCGTTGTCCAGCGCCTTCCCGAGGTGGAAGGGCAGCTCGTTGATGCGATAGAGCGTGACCAGCGAAGACACGGTGATCAGGCTGCGATCGCGAGGGGACAGGCCTGGCCGCTCCCACAGGTCGCCGAAGAGAACGCGGTCTGTGTAGTCCGCCAGCGCGGGGGCGATATCGCCCCAGGCCGCCTGGGCTGCCGAAGGTGCCTTGTCCTTCGATGATGTGGATGTAGTCATGTTCTGCTCACGTATTCGATGGGATGCCCAGGCGGCCCGGCATTGCCGTAGCCGCCTCACCGGGCATCCGGATTACTTCAGACGGGTCTGGAAGAACGGGGCCAGGACCGAAACCGCCTCATCGACGAACTTCGGCACGTCATACAGCGACATGTGATTTGCACCCTCAACGACATGCAGGGACTTGTCCTTGCTTGCGGCCCGGGCCAGCAGGTCATCGCTCATCCACTTGCTGCCCGCAACGCTGCCGGCCACCGCCAGGATCGGCTGAGTCAGGAATGCCTCGGCCTTGTTGTAGGCGTCGTAGGTAATGATCTGGTTGAGGTTGCGGGTCAGCGCGAAGCCCGGGGCGTTGGGATGTTCGGCGCGCGGGGTGTGGTAGTACTCCCATGCTTCGCGCAGCTCGGCATTGGGCGCGTCTTCTTCGCGCAGTGGTGCCAGAGGAATGGTCGCGAACTCGCCCGAAGCGATGTCGGTGGTGCGCGCATTGGAGCCGAAGTCCAGGTAGCCCACGGCATCGGCGTCCTTGACCGTGTTCTCCCAGCCATTGCGGAACATCTGGCCGATGTTGACTGCACTCACCATGCCGAGTGCCTTGATGCGGCGATCGTTGATGGCGGCGTTGGCGCTGTAACCCGCGCCGGCGCAGATACCCATCGCACCGATCTTGTCCTGGTCCACGTAGGGGAGGGTGGTCAGGTAGTCGATGACCGCACTCACATCCTCGGTGCTGACATAGGGGTTCTCCAGCTGCCGCGGTTCGCCGGTGCTCGCGCCCTGGTACGAACGGTCGAAGGCAATCGTGACCAGGCCTGCTTCGGCCAGCTTCCTGGCGTACAGTCCGGCGGTCTGCTCCTTCACGCCACCACCGGGATGGGACACGACGACTGCCGGGTACTTTCCGGCTTCGTCAAAGCCTTCCGGGAAGTACAGGGTGGCCGCCGTGGTGACGCCCTGGCCATTGAGATTCTTGAACGTGACGTTGCGCATGTGCGTGCTCCGGTGTGGGTGTGAGGTGGCCGGCTCTGCTGCCGACAGAGCCCATCCTATTGACCGGATTGGGTCCAATAAATAGTCTTCCGGATACATGAGCTGTAAGAAGAACTAAACAATGCCCATCGAACCTTCGCTCGTAACGTCCCTGACCTGGTTCGCCCATATCGCCCGGCATCGCAGCTTCACCAAGGCGGCCACCGAGATGGAGATCACGCGGGCAGCGCTCTCCCAGCACCTCAAAGCACTGGAGGAGCGGCTGGATGTCAGGCTGCTGCACCGCACCACCCGGAACATGTCGCTGACCGAGGAAGGTCAGCAGCTGCTGGACGTGCTGCAGCCGGCACTGACGGCGATCGAGAAAGCCGTGGAGGAGCTGGGGGAGGTCCATGCAGAGCCTTCGGGTGTGATCCGCATGAACTCTTCGCGCATCGCGTCACGACTTCTGCTGGAGCCGCATATGGGCGAGTTCCTGGCACGTTATCCCAAGCTGCGGCTTGAACTGATCATGGATGACGGCTTCTCCAATCTTGTGGCCAACGGTCTGGACGCCGGCATCCGCCTGGGCGAGAGCCTAGACGAGCACATGGTGGCCGTTCCGATCACGCCCCCGCTGGAGATGGCGATCGTCGGATCCCCGGCCTACTTCGAGCAGCACGGTATACCCGAGACTCCCGCTGATCTGATCCGGCACAACTGCCTGGCCTACCGGTTCACGTCCAGTGGGACGATCGACCACTGGACGTTCACTGCACCAGATGGCCAAGGCCGAAAGCTGGTCTTCGAACCGCAGGGCAACGCGGTGTTCAACGACGACGACAGCATGCTCCGGGCAGCGCTGCAGGGTGTAGGACTGATTCGCCACATCGATCTGTGCGTCAGCGAGCATCTGGCCAGTGGTGCACTCGTACGTGTACTGGCGCCATGGTGCCGTCCATTTCCCGGCTTCTTCCTGTACGTCCCATCACGTGCACAGATGCCAGCGAAGGTCCGGGCGCTGATGGACTTCCTGGTTGAGCGGCGTGAGCAGCTGGCCTCTCCGCAGCGCAGGCGCGTGGTGGCCGAAGATCGTCGCGCAAAGAGAAGGCACGGCAGCCGACCCAAGGCGTTGCCTACCGGGTAAGAGGAGTTCAACGTCCGTGCGGAGCTTCGATGGCTCCGATCTCGCGCAACTCAACCAATGCGAAGTTTGGGCGTTTGTTTAGCTGACCTAACTACTCATGTACCTTGGAGCGCATTTATCCGGTGCGCCGTCCAGCCTAGGCTGGTCGCTCTCTTTGGTCGGCCACTGTGAACACACGCCTCAGGCGCGTCGCCAAGGCCATCTTCAGCCCGACCCCTCCCACATGCAGCAACGAGATGTCAGCCATAGTCGGCAAAACGGTGCTTCAGATGGGTCAGCACCTCTGTGGATTCAATTCATGTGCGTGTTGAACCATTCGACCAATCGCGCCGGCTGTTCGCCAAAATGATTGTAGGCGTAGAAGCGCTGATTGGACTCTTCGATCCACATCAACTCCTTCGCGCCTGAGGACAGTGAGTCGAAGATTTCCTGGCCGTCCTTCTCCCCGTGGATCATGAAATCCCTGCGCAGCTGCGCCATAAAAACGGGCAGCGTCACGCCCGAACCGAAGTTCTGGGGACGGAAATCAAATAAGCTAAATCCCGATGTCTCACGGCAGCGCTGGTCTAGTCGCTGTGCGGCCTCTTGAGGATCCAAATGCATGTTCTGCGCACCACGTTCGATGAAGGTGGGTCCAGATACAACGTTGAGCAGCGCCAGAGCCTTGATGTTCTCGAATTCTTCAGGCCATCTCTGCATTGCGATAATAGTGGAGTTGCCGCCCATGCACCGGCTGTAGAGACTTGTTTGCATCTTGCCCATGTCCTGTTGTTCGCGCGCGTAGCGGACTGAGCCAACAACGTCCCGGCATTCAAGCAAGCCCAAGCCGCTGATGCCCCCATTGGCCTGCCCGCTCCGGCCACAGTTGCGCAGGTCATATGTCAGGATATTGTAGCCGGCGTCATGGAGATGGCGCAGCTCCGGCAGAAAGTTGACCTCAAAGCCGCCGAAGTACTTCTTGAACTCCGGTAGGTGTCCGGGGAAGCCATAGCGGTTACAAGTCATCGGATGGTTGATGATGAGGAGGCGGTCGGAGTCCGCCGGGATGTACCAGGCTTCTAGGGGCACTCCATCTATGGATGGAAACCAAGTCTCTTGGTAGGCCATACCGTAGTCACTTGGCGTGCGCATGACGGGGGTACGTAGACCCGTCTTGAAAAGCGTCGCGTATTGCTCAACTAAGGGATGCAGCTTATCGCCGAGTTTGCCGGCGGCACCCTTGATAGCCTCTACGGCATTACCGATCAGAGAACCATCATCCGCGCCAATGGACTGCGCGTAGTCAACGTCGAACGCGCCAATTTCCTCCGAAGTTCGAACCGGCTCGTTCATTTTGTATTCCCTCCGTACACAGAAGGCTCAATGGTGCGCCCGTAATCGTGCATCTCACGTGAGAAGGCTATGAATGCGCACAGCCCTAATCTTCTCGCCAAGAAACTGACCATCGTTCGATTCGGCAGCCTGATCGGCCCTCTGCCTGCGAAACCCTTATCGATCGCCGCGAATGGCATAGCGGGCATGGGAGCAAGAATCGATCGCCAAGCGTTCCGGCAACCGGCTAGGCGTCCCGGAAGTGACCGCCTGGTCGGGAGTGATCCTTGGCGGGGCAGGGGTTAGGAAGATCTATTAGGGTAGGGTGGACGTCTGCTTCTGGCCGAGAGCGGACTTGTGCCCATCGGATAGGGCAGGGGGGCTGCTATCAAATTTTAGGATTAGGGTGCGTTATCGAGAGTAGGGCGCGCCTTCTCGCTTATAGCGAACCCCGGGGTATGTCACGCGCATCTACAGCACCCCACGCCATTCACTCCAGCAGCTAGTCAGCAGGCCGCGCCGGGAGTTCCAACTCCACAGTCGATTGCCGGAGCCAGCTATCAAGTATCAAGGCAAGGAACTCTCAGTTTATTGGGCTACGGCTACATTGCCCACCGCTCTATTGATCTGCGCAAATGCAGATGCGATCCGACCATCGTTCTGTGATAGATCGCTGCGGGCCTGTATGTGCATCCGTTGGGCCTCGATCACAGTGAGGAAGTCCACTGTGCCGGCAGAGAACTTGGCCTGCGCCAACGCGTATGCGTCAGAGGCTCGCGCGGCACGCGTGAGCAATTCCCCACGCTGTTGCTGGAGCGAGGTGAAACTGGTCAGCGCATCGTCGATTTCCTTCCAGGCCCGCAGCACGGTGTGCTGGTAGGCCACTGCGGCTTCCTGCTGCTGGAGTTCGCGAAGCTTGACGATGCTCACACGCCGACCATGGTCGAACAAAGGCAGGTCGAGCACCGGGCCTATCGACCAGGTGCGGCTCGCCCAGTCGCCGAGGCTTCCGGAAGTGGTGGATTCGTAGCCGAACTTACCACCCAGACGGATGCTGGGGTACAAATCGGCGCGGGCCACTCCGATCTGCGCGGTAGCCTCATGCAGGCGGCTTGCCGCCGCGCGGATATCCGGGCGACGCAGAGCGACCTCGGACGGCAGCCCAAGCGACAGATCGGGCAGGGCGGCCGGCATGGTAGGCGTTGTCTGCATAAGCGCACTGAGCGCGCCGGGCTTTTCGCCCAACAACAGTGTCAGCTGGTTGGCCTGCGTGCCCTCATTGGCTTGAAGTGCTGGCAGGCTCGCCCGCAACCCCGCCAGTTCGGCTTGCTGGCGGTCGCTGTCCATGTGGTCGGTGAGCCCACCGCTGACACGTGCATCTATGATGGCGGTGCGCTCAGCGGCGGCGGCGATGTCCTCCTGCACCAACGCGATTTGGCGCTGAGTGGTACGCAGTGCGAAGTAGGCCGTGGCCACGTCGCCAGCTGTGGACAGTCGCGTCATCTCCAGCAGGGCCGCCTGCTCCTCAACGCTGGCGTCGGCCGCCTCTATAGAGCGGCGCACCCGGCCCCATAGATCCAGCTCCCAGGACACATCCACGCCTGCCTGATACAGGTCGAAGGGCTCACTGAGCACCTTTTTGAGCGTGTCGGACTGGTCGCCACCGACCACGTCGAGCAGGCGCGTAGAGGCCCCGCTTTCACTTTGGCGTTGTCGGGAGACGCCGCCACTCAGGTTGGCTTGGGGCAGCGTCTGTGCCTGTACGGCACGTCGTTGCACGCGCGCCTGGGCCAGGTGCAGGGCAGCGGTCTGCAAGTCCGGCGCGGCATCGCGCGCCCGGCGCTGGAGCTCGTCGAGCACCGGATCGTGGTAGGCGCGCCACCACTCGCCGGCGGGCAATGGGTCGGTACTGGCCGTGCCGCCAAGACCGGCGTCGCTTCCGCGCCACTGGGTCCAACTGGCCGGGCTGTCCGGTGCCGGGGAGCGGAAATCCGGCCCCACCGCGCAGCCGGACAGGGCCACGGCCAGCGCGCAGGGAGCAAGGACACGCAGCAGGTGGGAGCGTCGATGGAGCGGCATCGGGAGCATGGCCATATCTCAAGAAAGTCGATTGCGGAACAGCCAAGCGGCCAGCGGCAGCGTGATGGCCGCCACGACCAGCATGGGCAGGAAATCGGAGGCGATATCGGCCAGACCTGCGCCTTCCAGGTAGACCCGGCGGACCAAGTCGATGCCGAACCGAAGCGGGTTGGCGTAGGTGGCCACCTGCAGGACATCGGGCATGTTGCGTACCGGCGTCAGCAGGCCGGAGAGCAGCATCAGCGGCATGATCAACAGGAACGTATAGAGCATGGCCTGCTGCATGTTCCTGGCCAGCGCGGAGATGGACAGGCCGACGCCGACTGAGGCGGTGGTGAACGTCACCAACCCGAGGTAGAGCAGCGCGTAGGATCCGCTCATGGGGATCTGGAACCAGAAGCGGATGATCAGCAGGATGATGGTGGACTGCGCCAACCCCACCGCAATGGAGGGCAGTGCCTTGCCGACCAGCACCTGCATCGGCGTGAGCGGTGTGACCAGCAGCTGGTCGAACGTGCCCTGTTCGCGCTCTCGCGCCACCGACAGTGCGGCAATCAACAGGGTCTGGAGCATGCTCAGCGCGGCGATCAACGCCGGCATGAGCTGCCAGCGCGACTCCAGGTTGGGGTTGTACCAGGCGCGTCGCACCATCGAAACGCCGGCGCTCCCGTTACCCATGCTGCCCGAGTAGGCACTGACGATGGAACCGACATATGCGGCCGCCGAACCGGCGGTAGAGGAGTTGCGGCCGTCGAGGATGAGCTGCACCGGTGCCTGCTGGCCATTGGCCAGGCGCTGCTCGAAATCGGACGGGAACGACAGCACCAGCAGCGCCTCCCCGGAATCAATGGCGTCGGCGATCTGAGCGGACGAGGTCAGGCTGCGCTTCCGTTCAAACACGCCGGTGCCGTCCAGTCGCGCCAGGATCTGGGTGGAGGTCTCGCTGCGGCTGAGGTCCAGCACCGCGTAGGGGGCGTGCTTGAGCTCGTAGGTGGCGCCGTAGCCGAACAGCAGCGCCTGCATCAGGGCCGGGGCAAACAGGATCGAACGGCTCTTGGGGTCCTTGATCAGGGTCAGGAACTCCTTGCGGCACAGGAAGGCGATCTTGGCGAGGTAGTCGATAAGGCTGTCCATCGGTCAATCCAGTCGCTTGCGCAGGGTGAACCAGGTGGCGATGGTCAGCACCACGATGTAGACCCCGAGGATCCCGCACTTGCTGAAGATCATCGGCCAGTCGTTGCCGGCCAGGAACAAGGTCTTGATCAGTGCCATGAAGTGCGTGGCCGGCAGTGCCTGGCTGATCACCCGGATCATCACCGGCATGTTGCGCAGGTCGAAGACGAAGCCGGAAAGCATCATCGCCGGCATGAAACTAACCAGCAGCGCTAACTGGCTGGCAACGAACTGGTTGCGCGTGGCGCCGGAGATGACCAGGCCCATCAACAGCGAAACCGTGAGGTAGAGCAGGGACGCCAGCGCCACCACCCACAGCGAGCCGCGCATCGGCACATGGAACAGGAACGTCGCGGCCAGCAGGCACAGCACCAGGTCGATGGCGCCGATGACCATGTACGGGGAGAGCTTGGACAGCACCAGTTCGAGTGGCCGCACCGGCGTAACGAACAGCGACTCCAGCGTGCCACGCTCCCACTCGCGTGCGATCAGCAGCGAGGTGAGGAAGGCACCGATCAGAGTCATGACTAACGCGATCAGGCCCGGCACCAGATACCAGGTGCTATTGCCCGCCTCGTTGAACCACATCCGCTGCACCAAGGTAATTCCCGGCGTCGCGCGGGTATCGCCCGCGCCGCGGTCCAGTTGGTTTAGTGCGGCGCTGGCCAGCGCGCCGGACACATACCCTTCGATGGTGGTGGCGGTGCCTTGGTCAACGCCATTGACGATGAGCTGCACCTGAGCATGGTTGGCGCCAAGCTGCCGTGAGAAGTCCACCGGCACGCGCACGATGCCGTCGACTTCGCCGGCGCGGAGCATGCGTTCGGCAGCCGGCATGCTGCCGGCCCAGAGCGGGCGCAGGTAGGGCGAGCCTTGCAGGCCACTTACCGCCTGCCGTGCAGTGGGAGAGGTATCCTCCAGTACCACCGCCAGCGGTGCGTTTTTAACGTCGAAGGATAGCCCGTAGCCAAACAGCAGGATCAGCGCGACCGGCAACGCCAGGCCCACCGCCAGGTTGCTGCGATCACGCAGCATCTGCCGCGTTTCCTTCTTGATCAGCGCGTACAGCCGCGTCCAGAAGCCTTGGCTGATCATCTTGGTTGCTCCACTGTGGCGCGTGCGGTCGGTTCATCGGTCTGATGCTCACGTGCCTGCTCAACGATGCCGATGAAGGCCGTGTTCATGTCGGCGCCAGCCTCCGTACCGGCCTGCACCCGCACCTCCTCAGGCGTGCCCAAGGCGAGCAGGCGACCGGCATCCTGAATTGCGATCCGGTCGCAGTACTCGGCTTCTTCCATGAAGTGAGTGGTGACGACGATGGTTACGCCATGCTGGGCCAGCCGGGTGATGGTGCGCCAGAACATCCGCCGGGCCAGCGGGTCGATGCCGCTGGTGGGCTCGTCCAGAAACAGGATTTGTGGCTGGTGGATGAGCCCGGCGGCCATCGCCAGGCGCTGTTTGTACCCACCAGGCAATTGCCCGCTCTGGGCGGCAGGATCCAGGCCGAACTGCTCCAACGAGGCCTCGATGCGGTCGCGCAGTGCCTTGCCGCGCAGTCCGTAGGCACCCCCGAAGAAGGCGAGGTTCTCGCGCACGCTCAGGTTTCCATACAGAGCGAACTTCTGCGACACGTAACCGATGCGGGAACGTGCGCGCGCACGCGCGGTCCGCAGGTCAACGCCGACTACTTCCAGGTGCCCACTGGTGGGCGGCAGCAGGCCGCAGAGCATACGAAAAGTTGTGGTCTTTCCTGCGCCATTGGGACCGAGCAGGCCGAAAATCTCACCGCGGTTGACGTTGAAAGATGTGTTGGCCACGGCGGTGAAATCACCGAACTTCCGCACCAGATCGCGCACCACGATTACCGGCCCAGATGAGGCCGCGCGGTGTTCGGGGTCGACCGGTGCCAGCGTCTGCGGCGCCATGGCCGTGGTCGCGGCCGGTTCCTCGCGTGCGGCGTGCTGTTGGTGCAACAGCATCATGAACGCATCTTCGAGCTCGGGCGGGCGAGGCTCGGGGTTCAGCCCGTCGAGCAGCGCGTCGCGCCTGTTGGCAGGAGCGTCGGTCTGTTCGATGTAGCGCACGGCGCCGCCCTTGGGCACGGCATCCACCACGATCTCCTGCGCATCCAGCAGGCGGGCCTGCAGGTCACGCGCAGGCATGCCCGTGGGCGGGGCCACCTGATAGGTCAATCCGGCTGCCGTCCGCGTCAATGTAGCCGGGTCACCCTGGGCCAGCAGCTTGCCCTCGTGCATGACAAAGACCTGCGCGCAGCGCTCGGCCTCGTCCATGTAGGCAGTGCTGACCAGTACGCTCAGTTTTTCCTTTTCCAGCAGCTGCTCGATGATGCGCCACAGGTCGCGCCGGGACAGCGGATCCACACCTACGCTGGGCTCGTCCAACAGCAGCAGGTCGGGCGAGCGCACCAGCGTGCAGGCCAGGCCGAGCTTCTGCTTCATGCCACCGGACAGATTGCCGGCCGGGCGCGCGGTGAAGCGGGCCAGGTCGGTCATCTCCAGCAGGTTGGCGTAGCGTTCGCGACGCTGCTGCTCGGGCACGCCATGCAGGTCGGCATAGAGATCGAGGTTCTCCTGCACCGTCAGGTCTTCGTACAGCCCGAACCGCTGGGGCATGTAGCTCACGCGATCCTGTACCCGCTGCGGATCGGCGGCAACGTCATGTCCGAGCACCTGCAGGCGGCCGGCATCGGCCTTCATCAGCCCGCAGACCAAGCGGATGAAGGTTGTTTTGCCGGCGCCGTCCGGGCCCACCAGCGCGGTGAGTTCACCCGGGCGGGCAATCAGCGAAATGTCATCGAGCGCAACCACTACCTCGCCCTTGATGGCGCCAGGGAAGGTTTTGCGCAGCCCTTCGGCGGCAATCGTGACCGCCGCGGCGCTCACTTCGCGTCACCCTGGCCCAAGCGGACGGTGGCTGGTTGCCCCAAGCGAAGCTGGTCATGTTCGTCTTCGGCAACCACACGCACTTCGTACACAAGGCTGGTGCGCAGTTCTTCGGTCTGTACGGTCTTCGGGGTGAACTCGGCAACCGAGGAAATGAAGCCCACGCGGCCCTGCACCGGCGCATCGGGCTGGCTGTCGGTGGTGATGGGGGCGGGCATACCGGTGCGGATGCGGCCCAGTTCGGTCTCACCGACGTAGACGCGTATCCACTTTGGATGGGTCAGCGCCAGCGCATAGACGGCGCGCGACGCGGTTGTCATATCGCCCGGCTCCAGGAGCCGCGAGCGCACCACAGCATCGGCCGGCGCTCTCAACTGCCCCTGGTAGACCTGGAAGGCCAGTAGGGCGCTCTGCGCCTGAGCAGCCTTGAGCTGCGCCTCGCCACTGGCGAGGTCTTCCTCGCGCGCGCCGATCTGGGTCAGGCGCAACGCTTCCTGCTGGTCGGCGGCCTGCGCGCGTGCAACCTCCACCTGGGTGCGGGCATGCGCCAGGTCCTGAGTGCTCACGCCCCGTCCCTGCGTGTTGCCGGCGATGTCCTGTAGTCGCGCGAGGTCTTGCTCGGCACGCGTCAGCTGCGCCTGCGCCGCCGCCGCCCGTGCCTTGGCCTGCGCCAGCTCCTGTGGGCGTGCGCCGTTGCGAAGACGGTTGAGCGCCTGGGTCTGCACCTCTATCTGCGCTTGGGCCTGCGCAGCCTGCAGTTGAAGGGCTCGGGTATCCAGCGTTGCCAGTAGCTGCCCGGCGCGAACCTTGTCACCTTCCTCGACCAGCAAGGTGTCGACCCGGCCGGCGCCATCGAAGGCAAGTGAGATCTGCCGGATGTCAACGTTGCCCTGCAGCGTGAGCGCGTCCTGCGCCGCTGCGTGTCGATGGAGCCACCACCAGACGCCGGCAGCGCCAACCAGGGCCGCTACGGCGATCACGCCAACCAACTGCTTCTTCATCGGTGGATTTCCGGCGGGTAGTGGGGGTTGGCCTTAGATTAAACTCACTTTAATGTAGGCGGCAAGCTCTGGCATAATGGTGTCTTGGCGAATGAGAACGACGTGATGAACGATGCGCGCAGAGCTGCACGCGTGGACGGAGCCGCCACGCGCTCCCGCATCTTGGAAGGGGCAGGCGAGCTGTTTGCCCGGCATGGCTATGCTGAGACCACCGGCAAGGCCATCGCCGAGAAGGCAGGCGTTGATTTGGCATCCATCAACTATCACTTCGGCAACCGCAGTGGTCTGTATCAGGCGGTTCTGGCGGAGGCCCATAGCCGGCTGGTAAGCCTTTCAGATCTATCGCGCCTGACCGCAGCCGAACTATCACCAAGCGACCGCCTGCGGTCCCTGTTCCAGAGTCTGGTGGACTCCATCCTCTTGGAAGGAGGCTGGCACGTGGACGTGCTGGCACGTGAAATTGGTTCGCCCACGTCCCACTTCCAGCATTTGCTCAGCGCGGAGATCGAACCCAAGCTGGTCCACGTTATGGAAATTGTTAGCTCAATCACCGGCATTCCGGTTCGGGATCCGGCGCTGTTGCGGTGCTTGATTAGTGTGGCGTCGCCCTGCCTGGTCATGCTGCTGGGGCGCAACCTGCCTGGTCCCATGCGCGCGGTCGCGCGCATGCCGCCAGCGGATCTTGTCGCGCATTTGCATACCTTCGCAATGGCGGGGCTGACCAGCATTGGCAGACAGCACTCGTCTGCTGCCTGACGGACGTCGTGCTGGACCCGTCGATATCGACGATCCATGGCACAACTGCCAGGACCGTCAGTTCACTTCTGTCCTGTCGGAGCAGCTGAGGCAGAAGGGCTTGAAGACTTCTATTGCAAGTCGTCGACCTTGACTCAACACTGCTTGGTCACAATCACTTTAGGATTCATGCTCCAACGGTCGATGGAGTGAGTTGCGGTCACGAACTTCGCTTCTGATGTGAGCGGGCATCGAACGTTGAGATTAGGGATGTTTATCGAGGGTAGGGTGGATGTCCGTTTCTGGCCGGAAGCACTCGTGGGCCCGCCATGGCAGCACCCGGCCCAAAGTAGCCATTGGTGCGGCCACCGATCGCCACCACCCGGTCCGTCTGTCCGCTGCCTTGTTAGCCGGACCGTGCCGCCCTAAGATCGAGCTGTATCAAGGGGAAGGCCTGGTGCAAGGGGCCTTGCGGATAAATCGTTTGACCGGACCCAAGGGTCCGCCTGTTAAGCAGCTTGCCACCAAGGGGGAAATCATGGATGAACTGGTGATTGGCGTTGTATCTGGCCTAGTTGCATCATTCATCGTGTTTGTGCTGCACAAGCTCTATCTATCGGTGATCCGACCGTGGATTGAGGACCGTGTGTACAAAGACGCGCGAATCGAGGGCCGCTGGTGCATCAGCTACCCAGAAATGTCAGAAGTCGAAGAACAGGTCACGCTGGAACGATCTGCTCACAAGGTCACGGGCCAGATCAACTGCACGAAAGGACCGGATGCAGGAAAGATCTACGACGTCGAGGGGACCTTCAGGAACCTCCTCCTTACTTTGACCTACGCATCCGCGGATCGTTCCGCACTTGATCGTGGCGCGTTCGTTCTGCAACTGAATGGCAATGGTGGCTCGTTCTGTGGTCACTCGTCTTACTACTACAACCAAGATCACTCCATTGTTGGCGCTGCATGTGAGTGGCGCCGCATTGCAGGCTAAGAACTCATTCAAGCCGAATCTGCTTCGCGAGTGGGATTTTTTCAAGCGCCAGCCCCCTTCCAGAGATTTGTAGCGTATGCCCGAAAGGCCATTAGACGATGAGAGTCGCAACTTTCCGGAGTCGGATGATCCTGACTTTGAATCAATCAACAGATTCAATCGTGCCCTTTCGGCGCACGACGAGCGCGGCCTCGCTCTCGCACTGGCTGCTTTCGCCGAGGACACGCTGGGCCGCCTACTGCTGACTTACCTTATTGATGGCAAACAAGCAAAGGATCTGGTCGAAGGTTTCAATGCGCCTCTTGGCACGCTTGCTAGTCGCATGAAGGCCGCTTATGCAGTGGGCCTTCTCACAAGGGAGCAGTACGAAGATCTTGAGATCGCACGAAAGATACGCAATGTTTTCGCTCATGATTGGGAGGGAGTCTCCCTGAATCAGCCCAACATCAGAGCCATGATCGGCCAGTTGCATGGTTACAATTTCGATCAGGCTCCTATGACCAGAGAGCCGCGTGATCGACTTCAGCAATCCATTTCAAATGTGCTTACCGAGCTTCGCATCCAGATCGCACAGCACCGTAAGCATCGCAGGCGTGCGCCACAAGTAGGATTTCGCCTCACTACTATTAAGCCGGGCTCAGGCAATTGGGCCTAACGACTCATTCAAGCCCAAGCCGTTCCGCGACGCGGCTTAAATCTAGAGTTGAACGTCCAGTCCTGGCCGGAAGCGGACGCTTGGTCGGACGTGACCTGCCTGCAGTTCTACAGTTCCCTTTCGGTGCAAAGCGGTCATACGTGCGATTTCGAGAGAGATTTTATGGAACTTCTACTAAGTGTCGAGGACCGCTTCTTGCTCGCCGATCGAGGGTTGGTTCTGGCGCCCGATTTGCCGCTCTCGCACGGTGAGAGCAACCCCGTCTTTAACGTCATCGTCGAGCGTCCGGGCGGCACTAGATTGGAGGCACAAGCGGAGCTTCGTCTCGACCATTTTCGACCTGGAGGCTACAAACTAATCGTCCATCTCCCTGGGCTCGATAAGACTGACGTACCCGTAGGCAGCAAAGTCTGGAAGGTATAATCCAAGTCTGGCCGGCAGCAGACATCGGCGGGGCGGGGGATTAGGAAGATTTATCGGGGATAGGGAGGGCAGCTGCAGACCAAAAGCGGACGTACACGGCCTAGAGACCATCGGGCAATACACGCTCTCTGCTTATCTTGGGGAAGCTGAAGTCATAGGCTAGGCAATGAGTTGTATTTGATGTATTAGTTTGCGTGGTTTCTTGGATGAAAGGGGGAGCTGTGATAATTAATGAGGCGGTCGAGAAATTTAGTGCCCAGCCTGAGGCTATTGCTCTCGGTATTTCTGCGTTGCAATCCGTGGCGTTGGATGAAATCTGGCCTCAGGATGGACTTGCGGTTGTAGTGCCCGCCAACCTGGTGCGACTCGTTTCTTTGATTCGAGGTGGAAGTCGTGAGCATGCTGAATTCCTGTTGCGCGTGGTCCATTACTTCAACTCTTCCTTCCGCTGGAACAAGGTGCGCGCTTCTGATTCAGAAGTCGTAGGTAGGTTGGTTGCATTCCTTAGTCATCTTGAGGGAGCCGGGCGTCTCGTAGTTTTGGGTGATGAGGTCGACGATGTGGAGGTCGCTGAGGCGTTCTCAGGTCTCTACCCGAGTGGTGCGTTCGAGATCGCGATGAGCCCTCCGCGCAACTTCGTTCGCGATTACTTGGTGAGAATTTATTCTTGGTCGAAGCGGACTGGTGGCGTCATCGTTGAGCGTACGAGACGTGTTTTCAACGATATGGGGCACCAAGTTGCCACATTGCAGTTGCCGGACAGTTTGGATCGCTATGTTGATCTGAAATCGAAGTATGTAAAGCATGCTTTTTCATTCCCCGGGGGTAAGGCTGCCAAGTTCTTTCTGGGCGTCGCTGTTAGCGCGGCAGGACTGTTTAGCCCTGCCGCATCTATAGCAGGTTTAGTAATTGCTTTCGCTGACCCATGAATACGGATCAGTAGATGGGGGCTATGCCTGTGGGGAAATCACGCGTTTACAGAGCGTGCGGCTGCAGGCTGAGTGATTCCGGTTGGGTGGGCTATTATTGGGTGGGCCATTAGAGGCTAAGGTGGCTTTGGAAGATTCACGTAAAGGATGTAAGCATGAAACGCACTCTCACCGGTAGTGATGGGAAGGCGATCGCAATTCTGGATGGCTGGCGCGTGCTTCAAGGCAGCGACGGGCGCATGGTTCCAATTCCCCTTGTGGTCGTGGGCTGCAAAGGAGTGATGGGCGTATGGCTGCAATTAGGTCTGGCGCACGTGGATTCTAGGCAGTGACGGACGCATGGTAGAGATACCCGCAGGGGCTCGCGCCCTTCAGGGCTCGGACGGGCGCATGGTCGCAATCCGTAAGGGCTACCGTGGCGTTCAAGGATCAGATGGCCGCATGGTAGGCATCGCCCCCGGCAAGCAGGCGGTTCAAGACGCTCGGGGCCGCATGCGTGGAAAGTAGGGCGTCATCCAACAGTTCATTCAAACCGACGCCCCTTCGCGCCCCGCTTTAACTCAGGATCTGAAGTCCGCTTTTGGCCGGAAGCGGACATCGGCGGGGCAGGGGATTAGGAAGATTCATCGGGGGCAGGGTTCATGCATCATCTTGGCAAAAGCTGGTCATCGAGTAGTAGGCTTCCCGACGACCCACGCATCAAGGAATGGAGCAAAGATGATCGTCCCAGAGGTCAATGGATATGGGGGCTCAGGCGTCGAGTCCTTTCAGGAGTACTTCGCCCGTTGGCCCCAGGAGCTAGGTAATTTCCCTCGTGACGTTGTAGAGAACTGGATCTACCGCCACTGGCAAGATTTTGGTCGACATTGGCTAGATCGTGACCTGATGCGCTTTGAGTTTCAGCTA
The DNA here is from genome assembly GCF_030985515.1 of Stenotrophomonas sp. Sm10. Classification (NCBI taxonomy): domain Bacteria; kingdom Pseudomonadati; phylum Pseudomonadota; class Gammaproteobacteria; order Lysobacterales; family Lysobacteraceae; genus Stenotrophomonas; species Stenotrophomonas sp. Sm10. Next base: position 41,456 of record NZ_JAPTFO010000011.1, on the reverse strand, counting down.
GTTGAGCTAACCAATTCCGAGGTAATGGGAATTGGTCATATCAAGGACTGGATGCAGACCTTGGACTACTGGGGCGACGAGCTGTTTCGAAGTGCGAGCCGGAGAGCCACTTGGCTCGCCAAGTCAATGCTTGACTGTGGGACATCACCGGCGCCCATCATCGTGGCGCGCCAGGCGTCTGGCATGTATCACCCTATGGGGGCGCCAATGCACGGCACTCAGCTAATTGAGGGTCACTTGCGACTTGCATACCTGCGCGGAATGATTCGACACAATCATCCCTCACTGCGGGAAAGGCATCACGTGTGGTCGGTTCATCTGCCTCGCGACTCGTTTGAGTTGCAAGAATCACAAGCGGGAGGATCATGAGAGAGCTGTACATTCCCAAAGAACTTGGTGTGCGATTCTACTTCGACGGAGAGCTACCGAAGTCCGCATCCTCAGAGGGCGGATTCGAGAAAAAACTCGCAACGATTGAAAAGAACCGCTCGGAGCTGATTACTGCAACCGTGCTCCTCGAGGACCGAATGGTTGAGGCAGTTGGCATTCTTCTCTTTCGCAAGCATGCCTCAGGCGATCTCGAACGAGAGTTCTTCACAAAAGAGATCATGGGGACCTCGGATTTCTCCTTTGCCTTCAAACGCCGTGTGTTCACCAGGCTTCTTGAGCAGACCAAAGCGCTAGAAGCTACGAAGATCAAGGCGATCAAGGCAGCACTCAGCAATGTTATGGCTTGGCGCAATGCATTCGCCCACGGAAAGGTTCTACATGAGCTAAACGGCGGTTTCCTCCTGCAGTACCACAGTGGCGGCCATCAAGAGCTGGTGCTCGACGACGTATTCTTCGAAAAGGTTGAAGCGACAGTTCGTCATTGCCTTTACACGTGCAATGACGTCATCTTGCGAGCGCGATTGGAGCCTGAAGAAGTCCGTCCGAAGAAATCGACCTAAGGAAGGAGGCGGGCGCCAGATCACTCTGCAGTGCCGCCTCTCCAGCCTGCGCCACACCAGCCATTCCCCTATCTCTGCAGACTCAACAGAGGTTGCCGCAAAGTCGGGGGACTTGAGATGGTTAGAGGTCATTTCAAGCGCAATAGGACTTCGTTCTTTCGAAAAATCACAGGATTCTTTGGGCGGAAGCGCTTCGCATTTGAATTTTCGATCATGCCTTCCTTGATTAGTTCACCAAGTGCGGACTGCAGGTCTGAGAGCAAGCCATCTGTTTCTTCGATGAGGTCTGCCATTACGACCATGTCGACCGTCAAAGCGTCACCAACTTTCGGGACGCGTCGGAGCCACGCCTTCTTAAGGTCTTGCATGGGGCCCGTACGTTCCGCCGAATGATCGTCGGCGCTGAATAGATCGGACTGCCCATCGCTTCTAGCAACCTGATCTAACTTGTGTTGCAATTTGAGACGATCCTGCTGCCGCGATGTCTTCTCTGCTTCCTCCCAAAAGACCACTAATCCAGCGGCATGGTGGGTGGCATACACCAAGTTGAAAATTACCTTCTTTTTATTGATGTACTGGACTGGTAATACAGCGGTGCGCAAGCGTTGCCGAGCATGCTCGCCGCATTGCGCAGCAAGCTTTCCCCGGTACCGCCGCATCAGCTCGCGCCGCTTGGCCTCTCCTGCGGATCCCGCCGCCTCTCGCCAATCATCACCGAACACACCAGTCAGGTTCGTATCTTGCTCGGCCAGTCCTGTTGCAAGATTGATGAAGTTCCACATGAAATTAATCAGAAGCTCGGTATTCCGCCGCTTGAGTAGCGGTGCGAGCACCGTTGGCTCGATGATGCCCTTCCAGCCGAAAGGGTCCACGAACACGAAAGCGAACTCGTCCGGCTGTAGCCAGCGCAGCAAGTCGGGGATAGCTTCCCCGAACGGCTTACGCCAAACTTCCGGGCGGACGATGTTCGTTGGTGCAAGTTGAACGTGGCTATCCAGCAGATTGGCTCGCTCCGTATCAGTCTCCATGAAAACCGAGCGGATCTGAACCTGATGCTGGAATCTCTCTCTCAACTCAGCCTGGCACGCCGCCATATGACGAATAGCAATGCCAGGCGATGTATCAGAAAGATCATTGGACGAAGACTTCCATGGCCCAGCGAAGCAGTCGATGTATGCGATCTTGCTCCACTTTTGACCAATAATCATGAGGCACCGTTCCAGATACGACGCCAGAATGTGGTGCTTGACCAGAGAGTGCTCTCGGTCTTCATAGCGCTCCAGTGCCCGGCTTATGACTCCATTCATCCCCGTTCCCCTCAGTTGAGTTTTGCCGAATGCGACTAGGCCATTACAGATTCACGGGGCCGGGCATGCCATTCCATTGACGACCGTCGAGCTCCCGGCCGTTAGCTTTTTTGGAACGGCGCTTTCCGTCCGCCCCCCAGCCGCCCCACTGCTTGAAGAAGAAGGTGGCATCCTGTGCTTCGCACTGGGTCCGGATTGCCCGAGCCCAATCCGGCTGCATAGGGCGCGCACCTGGTCCCGACTCGCCACCAACAATCACCCAATGGATACCGGTGAGATCTAGCGAGCCAAGATCCTCTAGTAGCGGCTCACATGACAGAAAACGTATCTTGGCGGGGATTTTTCGCAGCACGTCGATGCGCGGCACGCCGTGGCGCTTGTTCTCTACGGAAACACCCAGCCAGACATTGCTAGGCACATCCCGTCCGGCGAAATAGGCACCAAGGCGCTCATGGCGCTTGGTGAGAATCTGGTAGCGATGCTGTGGCGTATCCGAAATCACCTTCATTACCGAGTCGAGAAATGCATCGGTAATGCGCTCGTGAAAGAGATCGCTCATGGAGTTGACGAAGTACATCGTTGGCTTCTTCCGTTGCCGCGGCTCATCTAAGCGCTCTGGTAGCGTCTTTAGACGAAAGCCATGCTTATAGGCATCCAAGCCCATTGCCTGCAAGCGCTTAGCTAGCGTCTCGGCATAACAATGTTTGCAGCCTGCCGACACCTTGGTGCACCCGACGGCGGGGTTCCAGGTTCGCTCAGTCCACTCGATCCGTGAACTTGTACTCATCGCGCATTCCCTGTGAAGATGGATCTGTTACGAACCGCCTATTTGAGCAATCGGGCAGCCGGGTTGTCTTCGGCGGACCCAGCCTGAAAGTATCCTATTACGCTTGCTACAGAACGATGCTCGGTCATCGCCATCACCGCAGGCAATGGAACCCCTTGCTTCCCTGCCTCGGTGACGAAACCCGACCGCAAGCTGTGCGCTCCAAAGTCTCCCTTCAGCCCTGCCAGCTTCGCCCGGCGCTTCACGATTGTAGCCACCGAACCAGGGAGCAGGGCAGGCCCCACCCGATCCTTCCAGATTCGACGGAAGATCGCTCCCTCGCGGATTCCCGCGGCCTCAAGCCAATCAGAAAGCGCTTCAGCACTTCGGCCCAGGATCGGCTTGTCCGGCGTGGAATCTCCCTTCACCCCGGCCTGCTGGGTCTTTGAGTACTCCAATCGATAGATGTAGCCGTTCTCGCCGACCTTGCGCAGGTCGCGCATATCCGCGGCCGCGATCTCGCTACGCCGGCGACCACCGCTGGCAAAGCCGAAGCAGAGTAGGGCGCGGTCACGCAGACCCTCCAAGCTGTCATCGCAGGTCGCTAGCATGGCCTCGAGTTCGGCCCGAGTGATCGCGGTCTTCTTGGTTGGCCGCTCACCCCGTTTGACCGCAGCACGCCGGGCCCGGCTGAGTAAGGTGCGGACGCTGGGCAGCTCGCAGGGGTTGGTCAGCCGCTTGAGCTTGTGGGCGGTTGAGAGCACTGCCACCCGCTGGACTACGGTCGACAGCTTCAGTGGCCCGACCTTGGCCTTGAGCCCGGCGTCCACCAACGTCTGATCCAGCGCCGGCGGCAGCTCGCTCACCAGCTCTGCTTTGCTTCGACGTTGGATATGGTCGACCAAGAACTGGATCACCACAGCCTCGCTGACCGGCAGTGCCAGCTCGATCCCGTAGCGCCCTTGATGCCAACCGGCCCAGTAGCGCAGGGCGGTGGCGTAGCTGCGGGTGGTGTTAGCAGCAGCCGCTTCGGCTAGTAGCTCGCGCACGGCATCGGCGGCTTGCTGGGCCAGTTGTTCCGGCAACACCAAGCAGAGGACCGTCGCTGCGTTTGTGGGCAACGTGTTATTTCTTTTCATACTATGTAATGTTCGCTATGAACTAAGGCTACTACTCGCGATAATCATCACTTATCGCGAGTACGCTACCAGCAGAGTAGGGCGCCAGTAAAGGAGACTTCGCATGGCCCGGGGCATCACGGAATCTGACGTCCATAGCGCCGCCGACGAATTGGTCGGCAAGGGCGAACGCCCAACCGTCGAGCGGATCCGGGCTCACCTGGGGACAGGCTCGCCGAACACCGTGACCCGCTGGCTGGAGACGTGGTGGAAGCGACTTGGCACGCGCCTGCAGCCAGCGCGTCCGGACCTGGAAGATGCACCAGCGGTGTTGGCAGAACTCGCCGGACAATGGTGGGAGCTAGCGTTGAGTCATGCCCGGGAGGCCGCCCATCGAGAGCTTGCAGAGGCTGAGCAGTCACTGGCCGCCCGGCGTGATGCACTGGACGCAAAATCCCGGCTTGTAGCTGACGAGCTGACGCAATTGCGCTCAGAGCGCGACGATGCTCTCACAGGAGAGAGGATTGCCGCTACGCAAGCTGCAGAGCTACAGCGATTGGTTGACCAGCTCCGCCTGCAGATGTCAGAGCTTGTAGAGCAGCGGGATGTCGAGCGCCGAAGAGCCGATCGAAATGAAGCATCGAGACAGCAACTCGACGCTAGGCTTCATGAGGCGCTAGAAACGGCGAAATCTGAGCGAGAAGACTGGGCCGAGTACACCAGATCTGTCGAGAATCGGGCGCTCAGCGATGTTGATCGCGCCCGACAGGAGGTGAAAGAACTCCAGGTGCAGCTAAGCAAGGCATCCGAGCAACACAGAGCTCTTGAGAAGCAGCTGCGTCAGGATGTCCAGGCCGCCCAATCAGCCGCCGCCACGGCCAGTCAGTCTGCCGATATCCTGCGCGGCAGATGTGACGCGCTCGAGGGACAGCTTTCAGGGCTTCGAGATTTGCCAGCTCAGCTGGAAGTTGCATTCAAGCGATCCAAAGAAGTTCGCATCGCTGCTGATGTTAGGCCGAAACGCAAGCGGCCGAAGCAATGAGCGCGCTGAAGTAGCACTTTTACTTGGAAGGCTCGCCTCCAGAAGGCGAGCCGAATCACCTCGGTTCCTGCAGTCGAGCCTAGTGGACGCCAACTAGGAGCGGCGTAACAACTTTAGTTGGGTCGGCTTCTGGGGCAACAGTTTCGCGGTTTCGTCGAATTAGGGGCGCCTTGATGGAAGTTCCACCAAATGTGTGGCGACTTTTCGTAGCAAATGGGGCGACTTTCCGTAGTAGGTGGGGCAACTTCTCCCCGTCAATCAATGTCGATCAGCCATTGCCACGCGGACCCAACAAAGGCCCAGATCCGGCGGACACGTAATTTCGCATAATGTATATTATGTTCATTGCGCCATTGCCCGATCCAGGCTTCACCAGTCACGCTCCTGATCCACTCCAGGCGCCGGCCTGATTGTCAGTGATTCGATCACTGCCAACCGCCCTTTGGGCTTCCCTCAACCTCTGCAGGAATGCCAAAGGATCTTGCGGATCTGACAGTGGCCGGTAAAGACGGCTTTGCGGGCGTAGTTTTGCCGCTGATCTTGCCGTGGCTGCACGCCAGCCTGGCAAGAGCGCTTTCGCCGATTCGGCACCAACGACCGAGGCCTCAGGAGCGCGTTCTGGTACCCCAGCCGTAGCCACTCACTGGTCGTGACGCGTCACGCTATTCGGCTCGTTCCATGCCGGCGAGCTCCATGCCATCTAGGCGCGGGCCCGCGTCGATGCGCTGAGGATGAGGGACATCCTTAGGAACTGTGCAGCCAGCCTCGGCTGGATATCGCCGGCCACGTGCGACCAACGCATCGCATCACAGGAACCTGTGCATCACAAAGACATCCACCAAACCCAGCGTCCCATGCCGGAACGCCTTCGGCAGCGTTCCCACCACATCGAACCCCAGCTTCCGATACAGCGCCACCGCTGGGCGATTGGTACTGACTACGTAATTGAACTGCATGGCCAGGAATCCTTCCGCCCTCGCCCGCTCCAGGCTGTGTTCCACCAGGGCCCGGCCCACACCTTGCCCTTGTGCCGGCGCATCCACCACATACGTGGCGCTGGCCACATGCGCCCCAAGGTCAGGGAAATTCGGGCCCATCTTGTACATGCCCACAACCCGGCCCTCCAGCACAGCTACATGAGGTGCCTGGGCCTGGAACCAATGCGCGCGAAACGTCTCGACTCCAAAAGAGCCGGCAAAGGGCAGCGCATCCTGCGCCGCAATGGCCGCCTTGAACATGCCCCACATCGCGTCGAAATCGCCTGCACGGGCGGGCCGGATCTCCATGCGTCTCCTGCAGATCTGTGGTCGTGACCAGGCTGGACACTACCAGAATCCGGCACCTGCCCCGTAGCCGCTTCACGCGCCACCGCCATCGGCTCCGCAATAGTTGTGGGAATTCCGGCCCTCAGAGCAGTAGATGCCTCCTGTTTCCGTGCACATCCCGCACCGGCTTCGACGGTGGCGCGTTCCTGCCTACGTCCTGCTGGGCGTCTACCTGCTGTACCTGCTGGCCGGCAACATCTTCCTCAATACCCCGTTGTTCGATCAGGTCACCAACCGCAAGCCGCACAAGTTCGTGATGACCACCGGCCCGGCCATCACGCTGCTGCCCGGTCATGTCATCGCCTGGAACGTGCACATGCGCGGCCACGTGAACCACACGGTCTACGCGCTGCATGCCGAGCGCGCCAGCGCCCGGTTGGCGGTGCTGCCCCTGTTCCAGCGCGAGGTGCGGGTTCCGCGCTTGCAGGCGACAGGGGTTTCCGCCGAGATCAGCCGCGTCGAAGAAGCCATCCCGCCACCGCCGCGCAGTGACCGCGGCTGGACGCTCCGTTTCGACGCCATCCACAGCGACAGCATCCGCAGCGCACGCTTTGGCAAGCTGCTGATCATCGGCAAGGGCCACGGCACGGTGGGCTTCCTCAAGCAGCTACGCGGCGGGCCGTCGGAGCTCTTCGAATCCGAGGTGGCGTTCAGCGATGCGGACACCAGTTTTGACGGCGTGCAGCTGTTGGGCGACATGGATCTCACCGCGCGCTTCAGCTATCCGCGCCACTATCGGGACCAGGCGCCCGGTCTGGCCAAGTTGAAGTTGCTGCATGCCCAGCTCGAGGTCGACGCCCGCAGCCAGGGCCTGCGCATGGACACGGATGCCACAACGCCGAAGATCTCCAGCGCGCCAGTGCCCGGACGCCTGCAGCTGGCGCTGCACCTGATTGACGGCCAGCTGCAGCCCGGGGACCGCGCCATCTGGCAGGTGCCGCTCTACCTGGGTGATGGTGCCCCCAATCGCGGCGTGCTGGCCCTGCAGCTCAATGTGTCCAACGACCTGCGCCTGCAGGCCCGCCTGCCGCCCAAGCCCGGCTCAGGCAGTGAAGTGGATGCGGATCTGCGCGTCCGTGGCCGGGACGTCCCCTTCCAGCAGCCCGCCCAGCTGCTGGAACGCAGCTCTGGTACCGTGCGCGCCGAATGGACGTTCGCTTCGCTCAACTGGATCCCTGCCCTGTTCGTCCGCAAGCCGTGGCTGCAGCTGGACGGCGGCGGCACGCTGAAGGCGGACCTGCGCGTGCGCAACGGCGAACTGATCGAAGGCAGCACCGTGGACATTCCGGCCGCCGAAGCCGTGGCCGAAGTCGCCGGCGTACGCCTGGCCGGCACGGCCAGCGCCCATGGCGAACTGAAGGCCGGCAGCCCCAGCCAGGCACAGCTGGCTGTCCGGCTGCCACGATTCACTGCACGGCCAACCGATGCCAAGGATGTGCGCCTGTTCGACGGCCGTGATCTGGCCCTGGACCTGAGCGGCGACGGTCGCCTGCAGGAGCTACGCAAGGGTGTCCGCGCGCACCTCCGATTCAGCCAGGCAACCATTCCCGACCTGGCCGCCTACAACCGTTACCTCGGCTCGCCGCAGGTGCGGCTGCTCCGTGGCACCGGCAGCCTGAGCGGCGATGCCACGCTCGACACCGATGGACGCGTCGGTCATGGCACGGCCCGGCTGTTTGCGCGCAACGCCAGTGCCAAGGTGGCGGGACTGGAAATGGGCGGCGATATCGGCGTGAACGCGACCCTGCGCCGCGGTGACTTCAATGAACGTCATTTCGATCTGTCCGGCACCACCGTGGAGCTGCGCAATGTGCAGGTGGCCGGTACAGAGCGCCCAAGTGCATGGAAGGGCCGCGTGGCCTTCAAGCGTGGCCGCATCGATGCGCAGTCGCCCTTCCAGGTCGATGCCACCACGGATCTGGATCTCAGCGACGCCCGTCCGTTGCTTGCACTGTTCGCAGAGCGCACCGACTACCCGCGCTGGACCTTGTCGCTGCTGGATTCCGGACAGGTACAGGCACAGGCAACGCTGCGCTGGCGCCCAGGCCATCTGGTCATCGATGGACTGCAGGCCGAGAACGATCGCCTGTCGGTACGCGCGCGGCTGGATCTGCTCGACCAGCGCAAGCGCGGGGACCTGTATCTGCGCTGGGGGCTGCTGGGTGCGGGCATCGAGCTGGACGGTGACCAGCGCCAGTGGCACCTGGCCAAGGCACGCGAGTGGTTTGATCAGCGGCCTTCCCTGCTGCCAGCGAGCCAGGGAACGGGCGCCGCAGGTTCATCGGACTGAAGGCTGGCGGCCTGCATCCATTTGCGGCCTCAGTGCGTAGACGGAATCAAGCGCATCATGGAGCTGCTATGAAGCGGAGTTCACAGGTTTTCGGGCTTCTGGGATGGATGGCGATCACCTTCATCGCGGCCACTCTGGGGGCGTGGGCGTCGGCATCCGCGGCAAGCTTCTACACCACCCTCGCCCTTCCCCCGTGGGCACCACCGGCCAGTGTCTTCGGTCCGGTGTGGACCTTGCTCTACGCCATGATGGCCATTGCCGCCTGGCTGGTCTGGCGCGAACGCGGCTGGCGTGGAGCACGACCGGCGCTGATGCTCTACCTGGTGCAGCTTGCCGTCAATGCGCTGTGGAGCTGGCTGTTCTTCGGCTGGAAGCTGGGCGCCTTGGCCTTCGCCGACATTCTTGTATTGATTGCGCTGGTATGCGCAACAACCGTCGCGTTTGCGCGCGTCCGTCCGATTGCGGCGGCGCTACTGCTTCCCTATCTGGCCTGGATCTCGTTCGCTTCAGCGCTCAACTTCGCGGTATGGCGAGCCAATCCCGGGCTGCTGTGACCTCTGCCGGTCACGCCTGGGCCGCGGCCTGCCGGTGCCAGCTCCGCAGCAGGGCCGGCTTGAAGGCCTGCTGTCCGCAGCCGGTGGGGCATCGCACCACCCGCGCCGCAGTATGGCTGACCAGGCCCTGCCCTTCCTCTGCCTTGAAGATCGTCTCGCAGGACAGGCAACGGGCCACCAGCGAGTACAGATGCAGCAACCGGCCACTGGCAGGGTCCTGCAGCGCATCCACATCCAGCAGTTCGAACTGGCAGCTGTCAGGCAGCATGCGATACGGGGGCAAGGGCACGGTCTGCAGATTCACGGGGCGGTCGCTAGGGAAGTGGACCCACCCTAGGCAATGACCTGTCGAGCTGATGTGCAGCGCAGATGTACTCTTCGCGAAAACTGCAAGTGTTCGACCTGGTCTTTACATGAAGAATTCAGCTTGGACAGAAACACGCTTCACACGCACACACTGGTAGGCGGATGCACGATTTTGCTTCACCATTGATGGATACGGATGTATCACTGGGCTATCCAGCCATCCACGAACCATGAGCCCTGCCCTTGATGCCTTCTGCTGAATCCGCGCACGACACCGCCTCGTCCAGCTGCGCGCGCGAACCGATCCATACCCCCGGCGCGATCCAGCCGTACGGTGTGCTTCTGGTCGTTGAGCCGCAGTCCCTGCAGGTGCTCGAGCGCGCCATCAGCCATCCGGGGCTGCTGCAGCAGTTCGGCGAGCCGTTGGCGCAGCATGTCAGCAAGGTGCTTGGCGGTGCGCTGGCGCCGTTCCAGGCGTTGTTCCAGCAGGCGACGGTCGGCAGCAGCGCGCATGTCGGTGCCGTGCATCTGGATGGCCATGGCCGCCATCAACTGCTGCTGCACCGCTCCGCCACCGATCTGCTGGTCGAGCTGGAAGCGCCGGTTCCCGGCCAGCCCGGCTCGCTGGAAGAACTGTATCCGGCCATCCGCGAGCTGATGGCCGGGATCGAGTCGGCCGGCACCGTGGAAGACCTCTGCCAGCTGGCTGCCGCGCACATGCGCCGGCTGACCGGCTTTGACCGCACCCTGGTCTATCAGTTCGATGCCGGCTGGAATGGCATCGTGGTGGCCGAGGATGGCAACGGCCTGTTGCCGTCCTACCTTGACCTGCGCTTCCCCGAATCGGACATTCCTGCGCAGGCCCGCGAACTCTACCGCCGCAACCGGGTGCGCCTGATCGCGGACAACAACTACACCCCCGCGCCGTTGATGCGGGCCGACGACCATCGCGACGCACCAGCCACCGACCTGAGCCTGGCCGTGCTGCGCAGCGTCTCGCCGGTCCACCTGCAGTACATGCGCAACATGGGGACCGGCGCATCGATGTCGGTATCGCTGGTGCATGAAGGCCGCTTGTGGGGGCTGGTGTCTTGCCACACCGTGCAGCCACGGCGCCTGCCCTACCACGTGCGTACCGCCTGCGAGCTCATGGGCCAGATCCTGTCGCTGCAGATCGCGTTGAAGGAGCGGGCGCGTGCGGTCGAAGAGCGCGTCGCGCGGCGCTCGATACTGGTCAAGCTGCTGGGTCGCATGGCCGGCGACGAGGACTTCATGGCGGCCCTGCGCCAGGACGAGGCCAGCCTGCTGTCGCTGACCGGCGCGGCCGGCGCGGCGATCGTTCACAAAGGCGATTGCCTGCGTGTTGGCCAGTGCCCTTCCGCCAGCGACGTGCTGGCCCTGGCGAACTGGTTGGCCGCGCAGCAGGCCGGTCAGGAAACCTACTGCACCGATCACCTGGCAGCCGACTGGTCGCCTGCCGCGCACCTGGCCGATGTGGCCAGCGGCCTGCTGGCGGTGTCCATTTCGCAGTTGCATGACAGTTATTTGATGTGGTTCCGGCCGGAAGTGGTGCGTACCGTGCGCTGGGGTGGCGATCCCCGCAAGGAAGCCGCACCGGGCGTTGCGCTGTCCCCGCGCAACTCGTTCGAGGCCTGGAAGGAGACCGTGCAGCAGCGCAGCCTGCCGTGGAGCGACGCTGACTGCGAAGCGGCACACGAAATGCGCACGGCCATCGTCGATATCGTGTTGCGCAAGGCCGAGGAAATGGCCGAACTGAACGAGCAGCTGCTCCGCAGCAACAAGGAACTGGAAGCCTTCTCCTATTCGGTCAGCCACGACTTGCGCGCTCCCTTCCGTCACATTGTCGGCTATTCCGAGCTGCTGGGCAGCTCGGCGGGCGAACGCCTGAACGATACCGAGCGCCGCTTCCTGGACACGATCGTGGAATCGGCCAAGTCCGCCGGCACGCTGGTGGATGACCTGCTCAGCTTCTCGCAGATGGGACGCTCCACGCTGGGGCGTGTGCGGCTGGACATGACCGCGCTGGCCGAGGATGTGCGCCGGAGCCTGGCCCTGGACTACACCGGCCGCGACGTGCAGTGGACGCTCGCACCGCTGCCGGAGGTTGAAGCCGATCCGACGATGCTGCGCCTGGTCTGGCAGAACCTGCTGGCCAACGCGATCAAGTTCACCCGCGAGCGCGAACATGCAGTGATCGAGGTTGGTCACGAGCGAAACGACGAGGAAGACCACTTCTTCGTGCGCGACAACGGCTGCGGCTTCGACATGCGCTACGTGGACAAGCTGTTCGGCGTGTTCCAGCGCCTGCACCACGTCGAAGAGTTCGAAGGCACCGGCATCGGCCTGGCCAATGTCCGCCGCATCATCGGCCGCCATGGCGGCCGTACCTGGGCCGTGGGCGAGCCCGGCAAGGGCGCGACCATTCACTTCACCCTACCCCGCTCCACAGGAGAACACCCATGAGGGACCTGCGGCCGATCCTCCTGGTAGAGGACAGCCCCAAGGATGCAGAGCTGACGATGGCCGCGCTTGAGCGCTGCCAGCTGTTGAACGATGTCATCCATGTACGCGACGGCGCCGAAGCGCTGGATTACCTGCGCTGCGAAGGCAAGTTCGCCGGTGCCATGCACGGCGGCCCGGTGGTCGTGCTGCTGGACCTGAAGCTGCCCAAAGTCAATGGCTTGGAGGTACTGGAGCAGGTCCGTGGCGACCCGTACCTGAGCAGCACCCCGGTTGTGATGCTGACCTCTTCGCGCGAGGAGCAGGATCTGGTGCGCAGTTACGAACTGGGCGTCAACGCATTCGTGGTCAAGCCGGTCGACTTCAAGGAGTTCTTTGACGCCATCCAAGGACTGGGCATGTTCTGGGGCATCACCAACCAGCCACCACCGCACCGGCCCAGCGGCTCGGGGCAGCACAATGCGTGATGGATCGCGCCGCAGCGAGCGCCTGCGCATCCTCATGCTGGAGGACAGCGCGCTTGATGCGGAGCTGATCACCGCACAGCTGCGGCGTGCCGGCCTGGAGTTCGAGGTCGAGCGCCTGTGGACGCGCAATGCGTTCATCGAGGCCATCGACAACCGTGCGTTCGACGTGATCCTGGCCGACCATGTGCTGCCCGGATTCGATGGCGATGCGGCCCTCGCGCTGGCGCGCGAGCGGATTCCACAGACCCCTTTCATCTTCGTCTCCGGCACACTGACGGAAGAGCTGGCCGTACAGGCGCTGACCCGTGGCGCGCGCGATTACGTCGTCAAGCAGCGCCTGCAACGCCTGCCGGATGCGATCCGCCGCGCTCGCCAGGAAGCCCATGAACGCGCCCAGCTGATGCATGCCCAGGCGGCGCTGAACGAGAGCCAGGCGCAGCTGCAGCAGGTCACCGATGCCGTACCCGCGCTGATTGCCCAGCTCGACAACGCGCATCGCTACCGGTTCGCCAACAAGGCGTTCCTGGACTGGCATGGATTCAGCCTGGCCGAGCTGCTGGGCCGGACCGCGCGGGATGTCAGCGGCATCTCCGCTTTCGAACACGCCTTGCCCAGCCTTGAACGGGTACTGCAGGGCGAACGCACGAGCTTCCAGGTCGAGCTCGTCCATCGCAGTGGCGAGTCGCGTTTCGTACAGATGGAATGCGTGCCGGAGCATGCCGCCGATGGCAGCGTGGCCGGCTACATCTGCCTGGGCAGCGACATCTCGCTGCTGAAGCAGGCCGAGCTGGCCCTGCGTGAGGACAACCAGCTGCTCGAGCAGCAGGTGCAGGCGCGCACGGCCGAGCTGCGCGCCAGCAAGCGCCGCCTGCAGGCGATCTTCGAGTCCAGCTTCCAGCATCAGGTGCTGCTGGATCTGCGCGGATGCGTGGTCGATGCCAATGACGCTTCCTTGGCCGCTGTACTTGCAGACAAGAAGGACATTGTTGGCCAGCACTTCGCCGAATCGGTCTGGTTCGCCACCACCGAGGGCATGGGCGCAGCGATCGACCGCGCCGTCGGAGACGCAGCGCAGGGCCGCAGTTCACTGCATGCGCTGGAGCTGGAGCTCCCGACCGGCCGCCGCAGCTTCGACTTCTCGTTCCGTCCGCTGCTCGACGCCGAAGGGGCGGTCACCGCCGTTGTCTCCGAGGCCGTCGAAACCACCGCACGCCTGCAGGCCGAGCACGCGCTGCGCCAGTCACAGAAGATCGAGGCGGTCGGTCAGCTCACCGGCGGCATCGCGCATGATTTCAACAACATCCTGACCGTCATTTCCGGCAATGTCGAGCACGCCATGCTGCTCAGTGAAAGGGCTGGCGAGGCCGGTGCGCTGGTGGGCCGTGCGCTGGACAATGCGCTGAAGGGGGTGGGCCGTGCCGCCAGCCTGACCCAGCGCCTGCTGGCGTTTGCCCGCCGCCAGCCGCTGCGCAGCCAGGCCGCTGACCTCAATGTCCGCCTGCTGGACATGCACGACATGCTGCAGCGTGCACTGGGTGAACTGGTGCAGCTGGAGATCCGCAGCGCGGAGGACATCTGGTGCGTGGAGATCGACATCAGCCAACTGGAGGCCTCCGTACTGAACCTGGCGGTCAACGCCCGCGATGCGATGCCGCATGGCGGGCGGCTGGTGATTGAAGTCGACAACAGCCATCTGGACCACGACTATGCCGCGCTGTTCCCGGATGCAACGCCGGGCGAGTACGTGATGCTGCGGGTGCGCGACAACGGCCACGGCATGGATGCGGCGACGCTCGCCCGGGTCTTCGAACCCTTCTTCACCACCAAGCAGGTTGGCCGTGGCACCGGCCTGGGCCTGTCGATGGTGCACGGGTTCGTCAAGCAGTCAGGCGGCCACGTGCTGATCGATTCGGTGGAAGGCGGCGGCACCAGCATCACCATGATGTTCCCGCGTTCACTGCTGCCGTTGCCCAGCGAGGCGCGCACTCCGCAGACCGGCCTGGCAGGCTATTCGCCGCGCGAGGAAACCATCCTGGTGACCGAGGACAACGACGATGTCCGCGCCCACACGGTGGATGCACTGCGGCTGCTGGGCTACCGGGTATTGGAAGCCCACGACGGCCCTTCCGCACTGCGGCTGCTGGAACGCCCGGATACCAGGGTGGACCTGCTGTTCTCGGACGTGGTGATGCCCGGCATGTCGGGCTGGGAGCTGGTGCGGGAAGTCCGTGAACGCTGGCCGGAGGTCGCCGTGCTGTTCACGTCGGGCTATCCCCGTGACCACGACCAGGTGGGCAGCCAAGGGCGGGCCGTTGCGCTGCTGCCAAAGCCGTTCACCCGAAGTGATCTGGCGACGGCCGTGCGCACCGCGCTGGAGGCAGCGCCACACTGAGGTCAGGACGCCGGATCGCGCCCGCCGGCCGCGATCCGGTTGATGTCCGCGCACTCCACCGTCGCCGGTGGATGCTCCCTGACGGCCAAGGCAATCATCGCTTGGCCCAGTGCCAGGTTGCTCGTCACCAACGAAGGTGCAACCGCACCGGCCAGTTTCATCAATGGCGCACCGCCCCAGTAAAGGGGCTTCAACAGGGCATGACGGGTGCCGGTGCCCGGGACCGGCCTGACACCGCCCGGGCGCAGCATCACGGTGCGCACCGGCAGGCTCTGCAATGCGACTTCGGTCTCGCCCTTGATCCTCAACGGCATCAGCCGGCTCCGAGGGTCCGCGCCGGCACCGGATACATACAGAAAGCACCCTTCGGGATTCGCAGCCGCCCAGGCAAGGGCCACCGCCTGAGTGGTGTCCAGGGTCACGCGTCGGTACTCGGCCTCTGCCGTTCCAACCGGTGGCGCCCCGGCACAGTAGAAGCAGGCATCGAACCCGGCCAGTTCATCCGACCGGTCCTGGATACGCAGGAAGTCCGGAACGATCAGTTCGCTGCCGGCGCCGCTCAGACTTCCCGGATGGCGGACCAGCGCTGTCAGGCCGGACACCTGTGGTGAGCGTCGGCAGGCCAGCGCCACACCTTGCCCGACCAGGCCTGCGGCACCGGTCAACAGAATCCGTAATGCGCCCGTCCCGGCCATCGTCATCCCCGCTAGAGTTTCACGAAACGCTGGATCTTCCGCGCCAGCCAGCCACTGAACACCAGCGGCGCATCCAGCGCTGACACGCAGATGCAGGGGACACCGGGCGCGGTCACCGGTTGATGCTCCACGTCTTCGTCCAGATCTGCCACGTCACCCGGTGCGAACAACCCCAGCGCATCATTGTACGAACCCCGCAGGATCTGGGTCAGTTCGCTGCGGCCATGGCTGTGCATGGGCAGGCACTTGCCCGGGGCAATCTTCAGCATGATCAGCGAGGGCATCTGCTCGGCACGGATGCAATGCACGCCGGGCGCCATCCAGCGCCAACGCAGCTCGCTGAGCGATGCGCCGAAGTACGGGTGCAGTGATGCAGGAAGGTGGTCGGGGTCGGCCTCGGGCCGCTCCCTCGGCACAGGGCGCCTGGTTCCGGCGATGGCGCTCGGCGCCTCCGAGGCCAGCTGCATCAGCATGGCCTCGCGCAACTGCTCGCGACGCCCGTCGGCAGCGGGCGGTTGGGTCTGCTCCAGCAACACCGAGCCGATTGCCTCGGCATCGCGCAGGCGCTGGCGGCAGTGGGGGCACTGCTCGAGGTGGGCACCGGCCACGATGCTCAACGGCGCCGGCAGCGCGCCGGCGGCATAGCTCATCAGCGTGGATTCGTGCAGGTGGTGGTGCGGATTCACAGCGCACCTCCCACTTTGGCCTGCAGTTGCAGGAACGCACGTCGCAGGTGTGACTTTACCGTCCCCAGCGGCATGCCCAGCGCCTGGGCAATCTCACTGTGGCTCTTCGCCTCGAAATAGGACATCCGCACCAGCCTCGCCTGCACGGCGGGCAGCTCGTTGATGCGCTGGCGAAGGCGCGCCTGGTCGGCGAACTGCTCGGCACTGCTGCGCTCGATCACGTCCACGGCCGCGGCGTCTTCCACCGCTGCCTGCACCTGCATCCAGCTGCGCTCGCGACGGATGCGGTCGATCTGCAGGTTTCGCGCGATCCGGTACAGCCAGGTACTCAGCGCGCCCTGGGCCGCATCATACTCGGCCGCCCGCAACCACAGGCGCAGCAGGCACTCCTGCGCCATTTCCTCGGCCACGGCGTCGGGTGCCCCCAGGCCACGCAGATACACGCACAGCCGCGGCATGAAGTAGTCATAGATCCGCATGAAGCAGTCGCGGTCGCGCAGCCGCGCCACACTGTCCATGTCATCGGCCCAGTTCGTCGGCTCGCTGCTCGGCTGCTGGGAACTGGACACGGTGCGTGCGGTATCGAAGTTGAGGAGGGTGCTGGCGGCGTCAGGGTACATCTGCGTGAGCGGCGGGCAGGTGAAGGTCTGTCCTCTCTACGCGCAGGGGTGGCCATTGGATGCAGCAGGCACTGCGCATCCAAGCAGCCACGGCCACCGTATGACCTGAGCCTCCCTACCGGACGAATACCATGCGCACTGCCTGGCTGCTGCTATGCCTGCCCCATGCCGCGCTGGCGGCGCCCTGGCTGCGCAACGAGGGCGTGGCCACCTCGGCGCAGGGCGACCTGCTCTATCGTGAAGTGCACTGGCGGCGCGGCCCATCGGAGGGTGCCGAACGCTGGGTGCTCTATCAGTGCCCGGATGGCCGCCCCTTCGCCCGCAAGCATCTGCCGGCCAGCGCCCGCCCGCAGGCCCGGGGTTATTCGCTGCAGGACAGCCGTAGCGGGCAAACCGCTGAAGTCGACGCCAGTGGCGAGTCGGTGTTGATCGCCTGGAAAGAAGATGCCGCCAGCGAGCTGCGTCAGCGTCGGCTTGAGCTGGCACCGGATGCGGTGATCGACACGGGCTTCGACGCCGCGGTGCGCCAGCATTGGCCAGCGCTGCTGCGAGGTGAACGCATCAGCCTGCCCTTCCTGGTGCCGGGGCGGCAGCGCTTCTTCCCGGTGCAGGTGCGGCGTACCGGCCCTGTTCGCTGGCAGGGCATCGACGCCCAGGCCATCGAGGCCAGTCTGGACACGTGGTACGGCGGCATCGCGCCGCGCCTGTCGCTGGTCTATGCCAGCGCCGACCGCCGCCTGCTGGAGTTCCGCGGCACCAGCAACCTGCGCGATGCCCGCGGCACCTACCCACAGGTCACGGTGCGCTTCAGCTCGCCGGTTGCCGAGCGGTCCGCCAGCGAATGGCAACAGGCCTGGACGCAACCCCTGGTGGGGCGCTGCAGCGTGATGCCCAAGTGAAGCCGAAATTCTCCACCGCCGGCCGCATCCATTGCGCGCACTGCTGCGTAGAGGAAGACACGACACCCGCCGAGATCCGCCATGGCCTCTGTAGCGCCCCTCCCCCGCCGACCTTGGCGCCTGCTGCGCACCCTGAAGCGCTGGGTCGACACCGGCAGCGCTGCAGACCACGCCGCTGGCGAGCCCGGACGCATCGACTGGCTGCGCGCCGTACCGTTCGCGTTGATGCACCTGGCCTGCATCGCGGTGATCTGGGTAGGTATCTCGTGGACCGCCGTGATCGTCGCCGCAGCCCTCTACGCAGTGCGCATGTTTGCGATCACCGCCTTTTACCACCGCTACTTCTCGCACCGGACGTTCCAGGCATCGCGAACGGTGCAGTTCGTGTTCGCGGTGATCGGCGCGTCCAGCGTGCAACGTGGGCCGCTGTGGTGGGCCGCCCACCATCGCCATCACCATCGGCATGCCGACCAACCGCTGGACCCGCACTCGCCGCGCGAAGGCGGCTTCTGGCGCAGCCACATGGGCTGGTTCCTGACCCGTGAGGCATTCGCCACGGATCTATCGCGCGTGCCTGACCTGGCGCGCTTCCCCGAGCTGCGCTGGCTGGACCGCTTTGATACGGCGGTACCGGTACTGCTGGCTGCTGCGCTGTACGCACTCGGCGCCGGCCTGGAGCGCTGGGCGCCCGGGCTGCACACCTCTGGCCCGCAGTTGCTGGTGTGGGGCTTCTTCATTTCCACCGTGGTGTTGTTCCACGCCACCGTTACCATCAACTCACTCGCCCATCGTTTTGGCCGGCGGCGCTTCGAGACCCGTGACGACAGCCGCAACAACCTCTGGCTGGCGCTGCTTACCTTCGGCGAAGGCTGGCACAACAACCACCATTTCTTTCCTGGCACCGTCCGCCAGGGGTTCCGCTGGTGGGAGATCGACCTGACCTGGTACGGGCTGCGCGCAATGGCGGCCTTCGGCCTGGTGAGGGGGCTCAAGCCCATCCCCGAGTGGGTACTGGCCAAGGCGAGGTACTGAAATGCGCATCGCGATCATCGGCTCCGGCATCGCTGGCCTGGCCAGCGCCTGGTGGCTGGACGGCGAACACGAAGTGACGCTGTTCGAGGCCAACGATTACCTGGGCGGGCATACCCACACCCATGACGTGCAGGTGGACGGCACGCGCATGGCGGTGGATACCGGTTTCATCGTCTTCAACCCCCTGCACTACCCGCTGCTGACGGCACTATTTGAAGAACTGGGCGTGGCCTCGCAGCCGACCACCATGAGCTTCTCAATGCACAGCGAGCGCAGTGGCGTCGAGTACAACGCCACGTCGCTGGATGGCCTGTTCTGCCAGCGTCGCAACCTGGTTTCGCCACGCTTCTGGGGAATGCTGGCCGACCTGCGCCGGTTCTACCGGGACGCACCGCTGCTGCTTGCCGAAGGCGAAGGCCCGACACTGGGCCAGTACCTGCACAGCCAGCGCTACGGTGCTGCGTTCATCGACGAGCACCTGCTGCCGATGGCTTCAGCGCTGTGGTCGTCACCGACCGACACGGTCATGCAGTTCCCGGCCCGCTACCTGGCCCAGTTCATGGCCAACCACCAGATGCTGCAGATGACCGGGCGCGCACCTTGGCGGGTAGTCAGCGGCGGCTCGGCACGCTATGTCGATGCCCTGCGTGCCCGCTGGCGGGTACGCGAGCGGCTGGAATGTCCGGTCCATTCGGTCGAGCGCATGCCGTGGGGCGCGCGCGTGCACAGCGCGGCCGGCGTGGAGGGCTTTGACGAGGTCATCCTGGCGTGCCACAGCGACCAGGCGCTGGCCCTGCTGCGTGACGCCGATCCGGTCGAACGCGACGTGCTCGGCGCCATCCGCTACCAGGCCAACGAAGCAGTACTGCATACCGACGCATCGCTGCTGCCGCGCAACCGCAAGGCATGGGCCGCATGGAATGCACACGTTCCCAAGGAGCCAGGCGCGCCCTGTACGGTCAGCTATTGCATGAACCTTCTGCAGGGCCTGCCCGGTGACACCCCGCTGGTCGTGACCCTCAACCGCAGCGAGGCGATCGATCCGGCCAAGGTGCTGCGCAGGCTGCACTATGCCCATCCGGTCCACGACCACGCAGCGGTACGCGCGCAACAGCGCTGGGCTGAGCTGCAGGGCCGCCGCCGCACCTGGTTCGCGGGCGCGTACTGGGGCTGGGGTTTCCACGAAGACGGCATCCGCAGCGCCCGCCGCGTGGTGGACGCGATGCGCGAGTGCACCCCGCACCGCGACACCATCGCACCCGGCGAGGTGGCAGCGTGAGTGCCAGCGCACTCTACTTCGGGCAGGTGATGCACCGACGGCATCATCCGCAGCCCCACGCGTTCCGCTATCCGATCGCGCAGCTGCTGCTCGATCTGGATGAGCTGGAGACCGTGTTCGCCGGGCGCTGGCTGTGGTCGGTCAATCGCCGCAACCTGGCCGAGTTCCGCCGCAGTGACTACTTCGGCAACCCTGCGCAACCACTGGCCGATGCGGTGCGCGACCATGCCGCGGCTACCCTGGGTTATCGGCCCACCGGCCCGGTGCGCCTGCTCACCCATCTTCGCTTCGCCGGGCACGTATTCAATCCGGTCAGCTTCTACTACTGCTACCGGGCCGATGGCAACACCTTGGACTGCATCGTCGCCGAGATCACCAATACCCCGTGGAAGGAGCGGCACGCCTATGTGCTGCCGGTAGCTGCGGCCACCGGCGACGGGGCATCACTGCGCTGGACATTCGACAAATCCTTTCACGTCTCACCCTTCATGCCGATGGACTGCCGCTACGACTGGCGGTTCAACGCACCTGGCGATGATCTTCGCGTGCACATGCAGGTCTGGCGCGACGGCGTTCGGCAGTTCGACGCCACCCAGTCCATGCAGCGAAGGGTGCTGGACGGCCCTGGGCTGGCCCGGGTACTGGCCTGCTACCCCCTGATGACCACGCAGGTGGTGGCCGCCATCCACTGGCACGCGCTGCGGCTGTGGCTGAAGCGCAACCCCGTGCACGACCACCCTGCTCTTGCCGAGAAACCACGATGAATTCGATGACTCCCCTGGTCGCCTTGCCACGTCCCGGCGCCCTGGATGCATTCCTGCGCCGCCGCCTGCTGGCCCAGCTTGCCCCCATGCGCGACGGCCGCCTGTGCGTGCGTGATGCACTCGGCGAAGTCTGGCTGGGCGATGCGCATGGCGAACTGCATGTCACCGTCACCATCGATGACCCGGCGTTCTACCGCAAGGTTGCAGCGCAAGGCAGTGTGGGTGCAGGTGAAAGCTACATACAGGGCGAATGGCACTGCGATGACCTGGTGGCGCTGATTCGGCTGCTGGTACGCAATCGCGACCTGCTCGACGGCATGGAGCGTGGCCCGGCCCGCCTGGGCGGCTGGCTGTTGCGGGGCTGGAACCGCCTGCGCCGCAACAGCCGCGAGGGCAGTCGCCGCAACATAGCCGCGCACTATGACCTGGGCAACGACTTCTTTGCCCTGTTCCTGTCGCCGGACCTGATGTATTCCTCAGCCCTGTTCGACAAAGAAGACGAGTCGCTGGAATCCGCCTCCCGGCGCAAGCTGGACCGCATCTGCCAGCAGCTGAAGCTCAAACCGGGCGACCGCGTGGTGGAGATCGGCACCGGCTGGGGTGGTTTTGCGCTGCACGCCGCGCAGCACTACGGCTGCCACGTCACCACCACCACCATCTCCGCAGAACAGCATGCGCTGGCGGCAGAGCGCGTGCGCGCCGCAGGCCTGCAAGGCCAGGTCACGCTGCTGATGCAGGACTACCGCGACCTGCAGGGCCAGTTCGACAAGCTGGTGTCGATCGAGATGATCGAGGCCATCGGCGCCGAGTACCTGGACACCTACATGGCGACGTTGCAGCGCCTGTTGAAGCCTGATGGCGTTGCCCTGCTGCAGGCCATCACCATCGAGGACCATCGCTACGAGCAGGCCCGGCGCAGCGTCGACTACATCAAGCGCTACGTGTTCCCCGGCAGCTTCATTCCGTCGATCAACGCGATCATGGCCGCCAAAACGCGGTCCAGCGACCTGCAGCTGATCGCCCAGCAGGACTTCGGCCACTCCTACGCGCTGACCCTGCGCGCCTGGCGCCAGCGCTTCCTCGTCCGGTTGCCCGACGTGCAGGCGCAGGGCTTCGATACGCGCTTCTGCCGCCTCTGGGAGTTCTACCTGGCCTATTGCGAGGGCGGCTTCCTGGAGCGCTCGATCGGGGTCTCCCATCTGCTGATGGCGCGCCCGGGGCATCGCCCGGGCGCCTCATCGGGCCAAGGCAGTTGAGATGCGCCGGTTCTGGGCCAATCTGCTTGGCAACCAGCTGGTCTGGCTGTGCGCCGTGGCCGGCGCCGGGCGCGGCTGGCAGTGGCCGGCGTTGCTGGCAGCCTCTCTGTACATCGGCAGCCAGCTGCTGGCGTCGCCGCAACCACGGCTGGACCTTCGGTTGATGGTGCTGGCGCTGGCCTGCGCCTGGCTGGTCGATGCCAGCGCCGCTGCGACCGGCACCGTTCGTTACGCCGCCGCCCCGCTCGCCTGGGCGCCTCCACCGTGGATCATGGCGCTGTGGGCCGCGTTCGCGATGACGCTGACCACCTCGATGCGCTTCCTGCTGCGCCACCGTGCCCTGCCGGCGCTGTTCGGCCTGCTGCTGGCACCCCTGGCCTATCTGTCCGCGGCACGTGGCTTTGATGCAGTGCGGTTCGCTGTGCCGGCATGGCAGGGCCTGCTGGTACTGGGTGCGGGCTGGTGCATCGCGCTTTCACTGCTGTGCCACTGCGCCCGTCGCGGCTCACGAGCCAGCTCGCCGCCCCTGGCTGGAGTTCCTTCATGAACCATCTCCTGTGGGTCCTGCTGTACACCTTGCTGATGATGAGTTGGGGCTGGGCCTGGCAGCGCCGCCACCAGAACATCGGCGTGGTCGATGTGCTCTGGGCCAAGGGCGTAGGTGCATCGGCCCTGTTGCTGGCGCTGCTCGGCGATGGCGCGACGATGCCGCGGATCGCGCTGGGCGTGCTCGGCGGCCTCTGGGGCAGCCGTTTGGCCCTGCACCTCTGGCACCGGGTCCGTAGCGAACCGGAAGACGGGCGCTACCGCTATCTGCGCGAACACTGGCAGAGCCACCAAGGCAAGATCTTTGGCTTCTTCATGGCGCAGGCATTGCTGGTGCTGCTGTTTG
Source organism: Stenotrophomonas sp. Sm10 (assembly GCF_030985515.1). NCBI lineage: Bacteria > Pseudomonadati > Pseudomonadota > Gammaproteobacteria > Lysobacterales > Lysobacteraceae > Stenotrophomonas > Stenotrophomonas sp. Sm10. The sequence continues at coordinate 18,335 of NZ_JAPTFO010000011.1, read as the reverse complement.
CCCTGCCCTTTGTCGCAGTGGCTGCCAACCCGAGCAGCCGCATGACGTGGTGGGCCGTGGCCGCCGCGCTGGTGTGGCTGCTGAGCGTCGGCGGCGAAGCACTGGCCGACCGGCAGCTGGCCCGGTTCCGCGCCGACCGGGCAAACAAGGGCCGCACCTGCCGCGAAGGGCTCTGGCGCTATTCCCGCCACCCCAACTACTTCTTTGAATGGCTGCACTGGTTCACTTATGTGCTGCTCGCGGTCGGTTCGCCACTGTGTTGGCTGGCGTGGGCCGGCCCATTGCTGATGTACGTGTTCCTGCGCTACCTCAGCGGCATCCCATTCACCGAGAAACAGGCGCTGCGCAGCCGCGGCGACGACTATCGCGCCTACCAGCGCAGCACACCGATGTTCTTTCCCTGGTTCCCCCGTTCTTCCAAGGAGCATTCCGCATGAACGCGATCCCGCCACTGAATCCTGCCGAAGACGCGGAAACCGGGCTGATCGCCTGGGCTGAACGCGGGCTGGTCCCCGATGCGGCGCTGCGTGCGGGCATCCGCCGCTTGTGCGCACAACGCCTGCATGAGGAAAGCGAGGGTGGCATCGAAGGCCAGTCGGCGCGCTTCAGCCGGCGCATCGCCGAGCTGGCCGACAGCCCACTCGCATTGCACACCGACGCAGCCAACCGACAGCACTATGAAGTGCCAGCTGCCTTTTTCCAGGCCTGCCTGGGCAAGCGACTGAAGTACAGCAGCTGCTACTACCCCACCGGGCGCGAAACGCTGGACCAGGCCGAGGACGCGATGCTGGAACTGTACGGCCAGCGCGCAGGCCTGGCCGATGGCCAGCAGATTCTCGAACTGGGATGCGGCTGGGGCTCACTGACCCTGTGGATGGCCGAACGCTACCCGCAGGCCAGCATCACCGCCGTTTCCAATTCGCACAGCCAACGCCAGCACATCATGGCGCAGTGTGAAGCCAGGGGGCTGCACAACGTCGAGGTGATCACCCGCGATGTCAACCAGCTTGAGCTGCCTGCGGCACGCTTCGACCGCTGCGTGTCGGTGGAGATGTTCGAACACGTGCGCAACTACGAGCGCCTGCTGGCGGGCATCGCTCGGTGGTTGAAGCCGGACGGCGCGCTGTTCGTGCACATCTTCGCCCATCGCACATTGATGTATCCGTTCGAGACAGACGGCGGCGACAACTGGATGGGGCGGCACTTCTTCACCGGCGGGCTGATGCCGGCAGCTGACACCCTGCTGCATTTCCAGCGCGACCTGCGGCTCGACCAGCGCTGGCTGCTGGACGGCACCCACTACCAGCGCACCGCCGACCACTGGCTGGCCAACCAGGATGCGGCCCGCCAGCAGGTGATGCCGGTGTTGATCGCAACCTATGGCCAGGCTGCAGCGAAGGTCTGGTGGCAGCGCTGGCGGATGTTCTGGATGGCCTGTGCCGAGTTGTTTGGCTATGACGACGGCCGGCAGTGGCTGGTGGCCCACTATCTGTTCCGACCCCGCTGAGGTGCAACATGCGCATGTTCTCGCTGCTTCCCCTGATCGCGGTCGGCCTGTTCGGTTCCGGCTGCAGTTCCAGCGACACCCGCCCGCTGCCGCGCCCGCCATCCGTGGATGTGCCGCGCTTCATGGGCGATTGGTATGTGATCGCGCATATCCCGTCGCGCCCCGAACGCGAGGCCTTCGACGCGGTGGAGAGTTACGCACTTCGTCCCGACGGGCGCATCCAGACCACCTTCACCTACCGCAAGGGCAGCTTCGATGCGCCGCAGAAGTCGATGCATCCCATCGGTCGTGTGGAGAAGGAAGGCAATGGCGCGATCTGGGGCATGCAGTTCATCTGGCCAATCCAGGCCGAGTACGTGATTGCCTGGCTCGACGAGAGCTACCGCCAGACCATCGTGGCGCGCAGCAAGCGCGACTACGTCTGGTACATGGCCCGCACACCACAGGTGTCCGAGCATGACTATGAGCAGGCGGTCGCACGGATTGCGGCCATGGGTTATGACACCCGTAAGCTCAGACGCGTGCCGCAGTCGGTCCGATGACACGCCACGACCCTTTGCGCTGGGCGGCATCGCCCGCCAACTTCTGAAGGGCCTGGATTCGGGCGTGGCGATCCATTACATCAATTGACACCCCTGGATTGATGGTTCGCGCACATTGACTCTTAGGAATAATCGCAAAAATCCAGCAAATTCGGTGCCCGGCGCGGCAGCAGCGCCAGAATGGTCGCCACGCCCTCCCGGGCGCCGATCACCTCCCAGCGCATGAATGGATACCCTGCACCGCGCCGTCTGCGGCTCGCACTGCTAGACGATCACGAAGTCGTCCGCCGCGGCACCGCCTTGCACCTGTGCCGCGACGTCCGCTTCAACATTGTCGCCAGCCACACCCACAGCGACGCGTTCATCGGCTGCCTGCGCAAGCTGGCAGTGGATGTCGCCATCATCGATCTCACCCTGGCGCCTGGCGACCGCAGCAGTGATGAGCTGGTTCCCTTGCTGCGGGAGCGCTTTCCTCATGTGCCCCTGCTGGCCTTCGCCACGCTGACGCCAACAACCCGCGTGGACCACCTTCTGGCGGCCGGCATCAGCGGCATTGTCAGCAAATCCGAGCCGCTGGAGATGCTGTCCGAGGCCATCGTGCGTGTATCGCAGGGATTGTGCCGCCTGCCGGCCGATTGCCTGGTCCCGGCCTGCCGCGACGAACTCAGTCGCAATGAACGCGAAGTGCTGGACCTGCTCCTGTCCGGCCTGACCGTGTCGGAGATCGCATTGCGCCGCCACCGCAGCGTCAAGACGGTCAGCACCCAGAAGGTGGCCGCCCTGCGCAAGCTCGGGCTGCGCAATGACGTGGAGATCTATGCACTGCGAGAGCAGCGGAACCTCCGATGAGGCGCCGTGTTCGCCTCCGGTTGCATACCTTTGTCACCTCGTTGATGGTCCTGATCCTGCTGCCAGCAGCCTCGGCCGAGGATGCAGATCTGCAGGCGTGGCCGGCGGGTCGCGAAGTGCGGGTCGCCACCGCGCCATCATTGCGCCCGCTGCCTGCACCACTGGCGGACTCGATCCCGCTCCCGACCCTCGCCCACGGCTATGCGCAGCTCGTGGCTGACCATTCCGGACTGCGCTTCCGTGACATCGCCTACACCAGCACGAGGGCAGCGGTCACTGCCGTCTGCCGGCACGAGGCCGATCTGGTGCTGGTGATGGGCGGCCCGGCGCATCGCCCACGGCCCTGCCCCGGCCTGATGGCATCCGGCGCCTTCGATGGCGGCAAGACGGTCCTGGCCGTGCGTAAAGGCGAGCACGCGCCACGTGACGTCGGCAGCGTGAAGGCGCAGGTGCTGGCCGTGATTCGCGGCGGCCCTTATGCCAGCTGGCTGGCAACCCACCATCCGCAGGTCCGCCTGCTGCACTTGCCCGATCGGCATGCAGCCCTGGCCGCCGTGGACAACGGCATCGCCGATGCTGCGATCGGCCTGGAAGCTACACTGCACGCGATGATCCGGCGGCACTTCGCGGGCAAACTGCAGCTTCATCCGTTCGAGAGCGACTTCTCCACCGATCTGCACCTGCTCGTGCGCCGCGAGGACCAGCAGCTGCTGACGCGCATCGACCAGGCACTGCACGACATCACGCTCGAAGAGCACGCGGGCCTGCTGGCATTGTGGGCGCAGCAGATGCTGCCCGCCCCCGTCGAGAACGCGCTTGATCGGGTGCGCGCCCTGCACCCGCCCTGGCTGCTGTATGTGGCCGCAATACTCATCGGCCTGACCATGTTCTGGCAGGCACTACGTTGGCGAATCGGTCGCACGGAACAACGCCTTGGGCGCGCGGCAGGAATGATCAGCCACGAAGTGCGCAATTCCGCGCAGACGATACTGGCTTCGATCGACCTGCTGAGCCAGTCGCGCCTGTCCAGGAGAGAGCACGACCTGCTCGCGGCCGCGCGTGCCGCCGGCCACGCGCTGCGCAGGCTGCTCGACCGCTCGCTCGCGTTCTCGCGTCTGGCCAGCGGCAGCTTCAGGCCCCACGTCGTACCTTGCGACGCCGGCCAGCTCTGTGCCCATGCACTGGACGCGATCCGGCCGGAGGCACTGCGCAGGGGATTGTCCCTCAAGCTTGATTGCACGCCCGACCCCGCGCCGACGGTCGCACTCGATGCTGACGGGCTGCGCCAGATTGTCGACAACCTGCTGGGCAACGCGTTGAAGTTCACTGATGCCGGTGGCATCGAAGTGCGCCTGCAGCTGTCACCCATCCCGTCTGCCAGGGAGCTGTTGCTGGATGTGATCGACAGCGGCATCGGTATCGCCCCCGCGCAACTGCCGCTACTGTTCCGCCCGTTCCAGCAGGGAGAGGATGGCCAGAAGCGCGGCGGCACTGGCCTGGGCCTGACGATTGCGCGCGAGCTGGCCATTGCCATGGGCGGCAACCTGGCCGCGTACAGCGTACATGGGCGCGGCAGTCGCTTCACCCTGCGACTGCCGGTCCGCGCTGTCCCTCGCGATCCGCCCACCATCGAGCGCCCGCAGCAGGCGCCGTTGACGGGCACAGAGCTGCTCCTGGTCAAGGACCATGCACTCAGCCGGCGCGTCGTGGCAGAGCAACTGCGTCGGCTGGGTGCCGATGTGTGCGCGGTTGCCGATGCGGAAACCGCGTTGGCCGAACAGGCGCTGCGACCGCGCGGCACGGTGGTGCTGGATATCGGGCTCCACGGCCGGGACGGCTACGGCTTGGCACAGCAGCTGCGCGCGCGGGCAAAGGCGCCCCTGCGAGTGATTGCCCTGTCCGCCCGCATGGGGCGCCGGCACGTGGCGCGCTGTCGCCGGGCCGGATTCGACGCCGTCCTGGTCAAGCCGCTGCAGGTGCCAGACTTGCTGCAGGCGCTGGGCCTTCCGCCTTCGGCGCACGCTGCCGCGCCTTGTAGCGCGCGGGGCGCCGACCCGGATTTCGCTGCGGATATCGCCCATGAGCTGGCCGGGATCGAACAGTCCCTGCAGGACGCCGATGCCGCGACATTGCGCCATCATGCGCACCGCCTGCAGGGCACGTTGCAGATGTGCCGGGCAATCGACCAGGCCGGCACCGCGGCCGCCCTGTGGGAGTTGGGGCAGCAGGCCACGCCCGACTGGGTCGAGGCATGGCGACTGCTGCAGGGATTGCAGCAGTGGCACGGCTCCCGCAAGGCGGAAGCCGTGCCTTCAAGCTGATCAGGCCGCCAGGCGCTCGACCTGGCGACGGGTCAGGTCGTTGAATCGCCCCAGCGACATCAGGTGCTGATGGATCAGCGCCAACCAGCCGCTGCGGTGCCACTCGACCACGGTCGCTTCCGGCAACGCCACGAACTTCTCAACGTCCACCACCAGGAAGCCATTGAGGTTGAACTCGCGGCCATCCGGAGTGCGCACGGTGGCGTTGCGCTCGACCAGCAGGCCGTTGTCGATCAGGGCCTTGGAGAAGGCCTGGGTCTGTTCGTGCTCGCGGGTGTACTGGCCGCAGAACTCCAGCGCCTGCTGCACCATGTCGGTGGCCTTGCCGTCCACGAACAGCGGCTGGCCTTCGTCACCCCCCTTGACCACGCGCGAGCTCTCTTCGTCGATGCCCAGCAGGAAGTCGTTGTCCGCACCGGTGTCGATGAAAATGAAGGGGTGGCGACGCAGGTAGGCCGGAATGTAGGCCTCGTCTTCCCACAGGCCGTCCTTGATGAACAGGTTCTGGTCGGACACACCGACGGCCGCCATCGGCACGGCGGTCGGGCCAGCGAACAGAATCGGGAAGTGGTGCAGGGCCAGCGAGAACTCGCCCAGCACCAGCGGAATGGCGTTGTTGCCGGCCGCAAACTCGAGCCTGCCCGGCAGGATGCGCAGATCGGCGTGCACATCGGCCTGCAGCGGCACCGGACGGGTATAGAACAGGGGAGCGCCGCTCGGCGCCGCTTCGGTGGTGGTGTCGCTGGTGGTGGTCATCTTGGGAACCGTTCAATCATGCGCGCCTGCCATCCCGGGCGCGCCAGCGGGAACAACCTGAATCCCGCATTATCAACAAGCTCGATGACAACGGCCACCCCACCGACGGCCTATTTCAGCTGCAAGGGGTAGCGCTGCCAGAGCACGTGCACCAGGAACCCGGCCAGCTCGGTGTCGCGCGCGCTCACCGCGGCACGGATCTTGTCCAGCAGCACCATATCGCTGCAGGAACGCACGTCGGCATGGTTGGCCTGCCCTGCCCGGCGCGCGCGATAACGCGCGGCGCGCTGCGCATCGCTCATCGCGTACCCGAACTTGGGCGGACGGCCGCGCTTGCGCGGCAGGGTCAGCTCCAGGGTTCCGGGGTCTTTGTCATCACGCATGAGAGGGGTGCGGGCGGCGGCGAGCAACGGGGGGTGCGCAATTTATCGTGAGGCATCACTTTAATCCAGCCTTTTCTGCAGTTTTGTTGCGATGCAGCGCCAATGTTGCCGTGTCGGTACGGATCCATCCACGCATGGCGTGGATCTACTGCAGAGCTCGCGACCCGGTCACCCGCTAGATCCACGCCATGCGTGGATGCGGAAACCCGAACAAAAAAGTGGGAGCCCGCGAACGGGCTCCCCTCGTCTTCCTCATGCAGCGCGTACCGGTTCATAGCCGTGCAGGTGCGCTTCGCTGCTGGCCCGTCCCTGGCTGAGCGACCGCAGCGCAGTGGTGTACCCCACCAGCTTCGCCAGTGGCGCGAAGCCACTGACCTCGGCACGACCGTCCTGGTCGTCGATGCGGGCGATGCGGCCATGGCGCCGGTTGAGGTCGCCCACCACATCACCCACCGATGTCGACGGCGAATGCACCGTCACCGCCATCACCGGCTCCAGCAGCTGCGTGCCACCCTCGGCCAGCGCCGCCTTGATCGCCTCGGCGCCTGCGCGATGGAACGCCATCTCCGACGAGTCCTTGGCATGGGTCTGGCCATCGACAAGACTGACCTCGATACCGACCACCGGATGACCCTGCGGCCCTTCCGACAGTGCGGCACGCACGCCCTTCTCCACCGCCGCGATGAAGCTGCGCGGCACCACGCCACCGACGATGCGGTCGTTGAACACCACCTGGTCGTCCTCACGCGGCGCCACGTCCAGCACCACGTGCGCGAACTGGCCCTGGCCACCGGTCTGCTTGACCAGCCGCCCAACGACACCCGTCATCGCGCGCATCGGCGTCTCCTGGTAGGCCACGCGCGGCGCACCTACGCCCACGTCGACGTTCCACTCGCTGCGCAGGCGCTCGACCATCACTTCCAGGTGCAGTTCGCCCATACCCCAGACCAGGGTCTCCGCCGTATCGCGATCGGTTTCAACGCGGAACGACGGATCTTCCTGGGCCAGGCTCGCCAGTCCCTGCGCCATCCGGATCAGGTCGGCCGCACGCGCCGGTTCCAACCGCCAGGCCAGCACCGGCGCCTGTGCCTGGATGTTCTCCAGGCGCAACGGCAGCGCACGGCCGCTCAGCGTTTCACCGCTGACCGCATCCTTCCAGCCCAGCACCGCGACGATGTCACCGGCCACGGCCTGTTCAATGTCGTGGGTCTGGTCGGCCTGCACCCGCACCAGCCGGCTGACCCGCCGTCCCTGCGGATGCTGCGAACTGGCCACCGCGTCGCCCACCTTCAAGGTGCCCGAGTACAGCCGCACGAAGCTGAGTGCACCGTGCTGCTGGTGGGTAATCTTGAACAGCAGCCCCGCCAGCGGGCCATCAGGATCCGGCGGCAAGACCACCTCGCCCTCATCGCTTTCGGCGCTGACGGCAGGGCGATCCAGCGGCGACGGCAGGTAATCGACCACGGCATCCAGCAGCGTCTCGATGCCCTTGTCCTTGAACGCAGCACCAGCCAGCACGGGCACGCCCGCACCCGCCAGCGTCGCCCGGCGGATCGCCGCGCGCAGTTGCCCGGCATCGATCACCCGACCTTCCAGCCAGGCATCGGCCAGTTCTTCGTCATGATCGGCCACGGCTTCGACCAGAGCATCGCGCTGGGCTCGCCACTGGATACGTGCCGCGTCGTCCCACGGGCTGATGGTCGTCGCACCGTCGCGCCACTGCAGCACGCGCTCATCGACCAGGTCGACCCAGCCGTTGAAGTCGCTCTCGCTACCCAACGGCACGCCCAGCGCCCACGGTCGCGCCTGAAGCTTGTCCTGAAGCTGCTCCAGTACGCGCTCGAACGACGCGCCGACGCGGTCCATCTTGTTGACGAAGGCGATCAGCGGCACGCGATGACGGCGCGCCTGGCGCCACACCGTCTCGGACTGCGGCTGCACGCCATCTACGGCCGAGAACACGGCCACGGCGCCGTCGAGCACGCGCAGCGAACGTTCGACTTCGATGGCGAAGTCGATGTGGCCAGGGGTATCGATCAGGGTCAGCCGATGCGGCGGCAGGTCACGCGGTGCCCACTGCGCCTGCACGGCGGCCGCGCCGATGGTGATGCCCCGTTCGCGCTCGATTACCGAGAAATCGGTGGTCGCATTGCCGTCGTGCACTTCGCCGACGCGATGGATTTCGCCGCTTTTCCACAGCAGGCGTTCGGTCAACGTGGTTTTGCCGGCGTCGATGTGGGCAATGATGCCAAGGTTGCGACGACGGGAAAGGACTTGGGTGTTCATGGGAAAGGTTCCTGCAAAGCCAACTTCGGGGGCCGCGCACCCCGGTTGGCGACAGGGTGCGCGGCTAGCGTTCGGTCTCGGCGATCTGGTGCATGGCACGTTCTCCTTGCGGTACATCGGGTTACGGGAAATGGAACTGCGGAAACGAAAAGAGCGCCCCGAAGGGCGCTCTGTGGATGATCCAGCGATAGCCGCTTCAGCGGCCCTGTGGAGCTCCAGGCAGACACGCCCGTTCCGCGCTTGCGCGGATCAGGGTGAAAAACTTCAGGAGCGGCATCCGGTTCATGGGGCGCATTCTAGACCTGCCAATCTGGCGCGCAAGTGAATATTGCGCACATGAATGGAACGATGAGGCCGACAATGATAGGGGTCAGATCCCTTTGCCCCTGGCAAAGGGATCTGACCCCTGGCGGCCTTTACTTGCAGCCGTGCAGCTTACGCGCCTCGGCCACCGTCGCAGCCCGGTCATCGCCCATCGAGATCCAGCCCTGCAGCGACATCGCCGTATCAACATGCGGCTGGCGCGCGCCACCGCGCACCACCACTTCGGTCCAGCTGCCCACCGGCGCCAGTTCGGACAAGCGTGCCGCCTGGTCGTCCTCGGTGCTGAACATATCGTCCGGGCCAGCCGGAGGCGTGGTATTCACGGTTTCCGTCTTGCGGGTCCGGACCCGAAGTGCACCGTCCGGCAGCCACTGGGTGATCACCTCGTATCGCTCAACACCGTAGGCCCAGCTGTTTTCGCCAACGCTGCGGGTCTCGCTACCGTCATCGGCCACGGCTACCACTTCGCCTGCCGGCCCGACAACGCCCGCGACAGCCCCCAGGCCGGACATCAGCGCCTGATAGACGATCATCTGCCGCTGCTCGGTGGTCAACGCTCCGGCCTTGAGCTTGGCCGCAGGAATCTTCAGATACGCCGTCTCCCTGCACAGCACCAGCACCTGCTGGTCGTCCCAACTCACCGACATTTCCTCGTTGGCGAAGTACTGCGTCTTCATCGACGTCACAGCGGCGCCCTCGCCACTGGAATGCCAGGTCTCTATCAGCGAGGCGTTCTCGGCCGCGTCGGTCAGCGAAACCTGGGAGGTCGAAGCTGCATGGGCTGCGCAAACGGAAGCAATCATCGTGGCAAGCAGCACGCTGCGCGTGACGGTACGGAACATGGCATCAGTCCATTGAAGAAAACGAAGCAACCATGATACCCGGAGCAACCCGGCGGCCTTCGTTCAGGTCACCACAACCAGCGGCACCCCGCGCCGCGGATGCTCCAGCACCACCACATCCTGCTGGTAGACCCGCTGCAGGTTATCTTCGGTCAGCACCTGCAGCGGCGTACCATCAGCGGCCACCCTGCCCTGCTCCAGCAGCACGATGCGGTCGGCATAGCCAGCCGCCAGGTTCAGATCGTGCAGCACCACGATCACGCACGCACCGGCTTCGGCACAGGCACGCACACTGCGCAGCGTGCGCTCCTGGTGGCGCAGATCCAGCGCGGCCGTCGGCTCATCAAGCAACAACAGCGGCGTGTCCTGCGCCAGCACGCGCGCGAACGTGGTGCGGGCCGATTCACCACCGGACAGCTGCTGCACCTCGCGCAGGCGCAGCGCCTGCAGTTCCGCGGCATCGATTGCCGCTTCCACCTGGGCGTCATCCACCACTGGATCCGGCGGATGCGGCAAACGCCCCATCGCCACCACTTCTTCCACGCTGAAGGCAAAGCGCACGCCGTGCTCCTGTGGCATCACCGCGCGCTCGCGCGCCAGTGGTCCGGCCTTGTAGCTGGCCAGCGGTTTGCCCAACAGGCTCACCTCGCCCGCATCGGCCCGCAGGTCACCGGCAGCCACCGCCAACAGCGTGGATTTGCCCGCGCCATTCGGTCCAACCAGGGCGGTCACCGTACCCGGCTCGAACGCCAGCGAGATGCCATGTAGGATCTCGCGCTGCTGGCGGCGCACCACCACCTCGTGCAGTTTCAGCAGCACGCTCATGGGGCCGCCTTGCGGCGCTGCTGCAGCACCAGCCAGAGGAAGAACGGTGCGCCCAGCGCGGCCGAGAACAAGCCCAGCGGAATCTCCGCGGGCGGATCGAGCGTGCGTGCGGCGGTGTCGGCCACCACGATCAGCAGCGCACCGAGCAGGCCGGACAACGGCAGCAGCCAGCGATGCCCGGGGCCGACCAACAGGCGCGCCACGTGCGGCACCACCAGGCCGACGAAGCTGATCGAGCCGGCAAAGGCCACCGCCGCGCCCACCAGCAGCGCACTGAACGCCACCAGGCGACGCCGCGTGCGGGTCACGTCCAGCCCCAGATGCTGCGCCTGGCGTTCGCCCAGCGCCAGCATGTCCAGCGGCGTGGCCAACCGCTGCAACGCGAACACGCCGATGGCAAACAGGGGCACCACCGCCGCCACATCGGCCCAGTTGGCACGCGCCAGCGAGCCCATCTGCCAGAACACCAGCGACTGCAGCTCGCTTTCGCTGGCGATGTAGGTGAGGAAACCGATCAGCGCCGAGCAGAACGCGGCCATCGCGATACCGACCAGCAGCAGCGTGGCGTTACCCGCGCCTTTGCCGGGCCGTGCCAACGCATACGTCAGGCCGATCGCCAGCGCGCCGCCGACGAAGGCTGCCACCGGCACCAGCCAGCCGGCCGCACCTGCAGCGCCGAGAACAATGGCAGCCACCGCACCCAGCGCAGCACCCTGGCTGACACCGACGATGCCGGGGTCGGCCAGCGGATTACCGAACAGGCCCTGCAGGCTGGCACCGGCCATCGCCAGAGACGCGCCCACCATCGCACCCAGCAGGGCACGCGGAATGCGCAGTTGCCAGACCACGGCCAGATCGCGGCTACTGACTGCCTGCGGATCCAGCAGGCCCAGCTTCACCGCCAGCGCCTGCATCACCTCCAGCGGCGGCAGCCGCAGCGGGCCCACGGCGAACGACGCCAGCACTGCCCCCAGCAGTGCCAGCAACGCCACCAGCAACATCGTCCGCCCGCGACGGCGGCGCCGATCCGCCGGACTCATGCCTTCGGCAACGCCGCCAGGGCCTTGGCCAGCGCCAGCGCGCCAGCACCGGAACCGACACTGGTGTACTTCAGCTGCACGTCCGGCATCACCCAGACCCGATTGGCCTGCCCGGCCGGGGTCTGCTTCAGCGTCGGGTATGCCTTCCACAGGCCCTCGGCACCGCCGAACAGCTGCAGGTCATGCTCGGTCACCAGGATCACCTCGGGCGCTGCGGCGACCACGCCTTCATTGCTCAGCTGCGAGTAGTTCTTCACCCCCGCCTCGGTGCCGATGTTGATGCCGCCCGCCAGTGCGATCAGCTGCGCCGACGCACTGTCGGCACCGGCGACGGTCGGAGAGCCACCGGCGCCGGTGGCCGAGACGTGGATCACTCGTGGTGCATGGCCCAGGCCCTTGCCAATCGCTGCAGCCTCGTCGAGCTGGCGCTGCACCTGCATGGCCAGTGCTTGCCCTGCCTCGGCCAGCCCTAGTGCGGCGGCGACCTTGCGCACCTTGTCCGGCGCCGGCTGCAGGTCATCGATGACCACCGCTGGCTCGCCCACCTCGCGCAGCTTTTTCGCCAGCTCGGTGTGGCGGCGCAGGCTGTTGCCGAGGAACAGCGAGCCCTGCAGGCTCAGCACGCCCTCCACGCCAGTGGTCCGGTTGAACAGGAACTGGTGCGGCGCGGCCAGGCCGGCCTGGGTGGTGGTGTTGGTCGGCGCGGCGAAGACCTGCTTGCCCAGCCCCAGTGCTTCGATCACCGCGATGACGTCGTCGCCACCGGCGATGATGCGACTGGTATCGGCCACTTCAATGTCAGCGCCATCGTCGGAATGCACCTTGGCCGGGAGCACCGCCTTCCGGCCGTGCACGGCCGGCATTTCGGCACCTGCCACGCGCTGCCAGCCTGCCGGCAGCGCGGTTTCCGCAGCGGGCGCCGTTGCTGCGGGCGACTCGGCAGGCGTATTGGCATCAGAGGGAGCCGACGAGCCACCACAGGCAGCCAGCGCCAGCGAAACAGCCAACGGAAGCGCACACAGGCGCAGACGGGACGCGATGTTCATGCACAATCTCCTTGCTGGCAGGGCGACGCACACGCCGCCCCACCGTGTGACTTACTGCTTCGGGGTGATGCGGGTGATGCGGTCACCCTTCGGGTCTTCGGCGCCGCGCGACTTGTTCACCGCGAAAACGTTGCCCTTGCCATCGGCGCGCACATGGTTCGGCAGCGTGCCACCATCGAGGTTGGCGACCACCTTGCCGTCACCATTCACCACGGTGACCGTGCCAGCGCCACGGTTGCTGACATAGGCCAGGCCGGAGGCATCATCGAAGGCGACGTTCAGCGCACCGGCGCCGACCGGCACGTCATGCAGCACCTTGCCGGCAGCCACGTCGACGATCAGCAGGTTGTCGGTGCCCTGCGAGGCCACGTACAGGCGGTTGCGCGCCGCGTCGAAGGCCACGCCCGAGGCACTGATCGAATTGCCCAGATCGATGACCTTCTCGACCTTGCCGCTGGCCACATCGATCACTGCCGCCTCCGGGGTGCCGATGCTGACGGTGAACAGCTTGCCGCCCTTCTCGTCCAGCACCAGGCTCATCGGGGTGAACTTGCCGTCGTCCACGCCGGATTCCAGCGTCACCTGCGGCAGCTCCTTGAGGGTCTTCGCATCGAACACCGTCAGGTGGTCCTCGCCGGTGGCAGAAGCGAACACTTTGCCGTGCGTACCGTCGACCACCACGTCGCGCGCATGCGGCACGGTGTCGACGGGGAACTGGTGGACCAGCGACAGGTCCTTCTGGCGATAGACGGCGATCGAGTTCTGGCGGGTATTGGTCACCCACACATTGCCGTTGGTGTCATCCACACCCACGCCGTAGACCGCATACACCGCACCATTGGTGCTGCCAGGCACCTGCGCCGGGGTGATCGCCTTGGTCACCTTCAGCGACTTCGGGTCCAGCTTCAGCAGCTGCGACTGGGTCACCGGCGGGCGACCCACCGCCGAGGTCACGAACACCGCATTGCTGGCGGCGCTGTAAGCGGACTGGTACAGGCCCGGCACCAGCTTGCTGGACTGGGTGGCGAACTGCGCCTGGCCGGACAGCGGCAGCTGCGGCGACACGCGCAGCTTCAGCACCGTGGCCGCAGCCGGCTGGCTGGCGCGCACCACCACCGGGTGGGTGCCCGGCACCGCATCGGCCGGAATGCTCAACTGGGTCTTGAAGTTGCCATCAGCATCGACCACCAGCGGCTGCGCGTTGAGCACGCTGTCACCGCGCAGCAGGCTGACCTTCTGGCCCGGCAAGAACCCACGGCCGACCACGTCGGCAGTGCTGCCGGGAACCACGTTCTCACCGCGTGAGACGACTTCACCCTTGAAGGTGGCGTTGGCCGGCTGGTCGAACACCGGCTGCGCGGTGGCGGTCACCGCCAGCAGCAGGCCGGCAGCAAGAGTGGTAAGACGGAAAGACGGACGGAACGACATGGCAGGCTCCTTGCACACGTAGGCCGCGCCGCGTGGCGCGGGATTCATCGGTTGCCTGGGCCGCTGCACGCCGGCAGCCTCGCCTGGGTAGTGGGGTCGCACGGCATGGCGTGCGAAGGCATTCATTCGGCGGCGCTGTCCCCGCCACTGGGCGCGCCATCGCCGGCGCTGCGGTCGGTCACGCCGTACAGTTCATGCAGCGCGGCATGGAACGAGGCCGGCAGCATCGGGCCGTGTCCCAGCCCCGGGAACTCGCGGTACTGCACGCTCAGGCCCGGCACCTTGGCCAGCCGCTCGGACAGCTGCATCGCCGCATCCGGCGTGGCACCGCCAATGCGGCGCAGGTGCGCGACCACCCGTGGGTTGCTCAGGTCGCGCTTCCCACGATCGCCAACACGCTCGGCACCGCCCAGCATCAGCCAGAGCTTTGCCGGTTGGCCATGCACGTTCTGCACGAACTGCTGTTCCGGATCACCCAGCGCCGCGCCCTGGCTCCACCACAGCGAGGGGCTGGCCGCCAGATAGGACTGGAAGGCGGCGGGGCGGGTGTAGAGCGCATTGAGCACGAACAGCCCGCCCAACGAGTGCCCCCACAGTGCTTGCTGCTGCGTATCGATGCGTGCGCGTCGCTCGACTTCCGGCTTGATGCGGCGTTCGATCACATCGAGGAAGGCCGCAGCACCACCGCCGACCGCCTGGGTCGTACCGCTCTCGTCATCGGCACGATCGATCCACGCGGTGTAGTCGCGGGTGCGCGCCCCGGAATCGATGCGCAGGTCGTTGTCGTAGCCGATCAGCACCAGCACCGGCGGCGCCTTGCGCGCGGCCAGCTCGGCCAGCAACGGCTGATCCAGGACCATGGCGACGGCGTTGCCGTCCAGCGCGTACAGCACCGGAGAGGGCACCTTGCTGGCCTTGACCGGGATCGCCAGGTTCACCCGCCAACGGCGCTGCTGGTCCGGGCTGTCCAACACGAAATGCTCGAAGCGATAGCTGGCCGCCGGCTCGTCGAGCACGGTGTGGCCGATCTTCTGCAGCGGATTGCGCTGCTGCGCATGGGCGTACGGGGTGGCCAGGAGCAGACCCATCATCAAGGCGGCCATGCCGCGGGCCAGTGGACCACGGCGCAAAGGCGGGACGAAATGCTTCATCAGCGGCGGCACGAGCGGCCGATGGCCGCCGGTTCACAAGGGACCGCAGTCTACCTTAAACGCGAATGATTATCACATCGATCAAATGTCACACTGTGTATCACGCGCGCGATGCGTTCATTTTCCCGGTTGCGCCAGAAACACCGAATCCACTATTTTGCCGGGCAGCAGGGCGCAGGAGCGCCCTTCCCTCGCAGGGCTGCGGATGGATGGGCAATCGAGCCATCGGCCGCGCCCTGTCCCTTGCCAAACCCATCCACGCATGGCGTGGATCTGCTCACCACCACCCACGGGAATGGATCCCGTGACTGCGAGAACATCTTGAAGCGCACCGCCCTGATCGCCCTTTCCCTCGGCCTGCTTGCACCGCTGGCCGCCCATGCCGCACAGGACCTGCCAACGCTCTACCAGGCCTTTGAAGAAGCCGGCAATTCTTCACTGGGCATGGACGAACTCAACCAGACGGTGACATTCACTGCCGTGGCACTGAGCGTTTCCAGCAACCTGGCGGGCGAACCGCTGATCGAGGCCGGCGATGACCAGGGCAATGTCCTGGCCCGGCTGACCAGCGACGATGAGCAGCAGGCGGCCAAGCTGGGCGCGCTGGAAGAAGGCGCGACCTTCACCGCCAGCTGCACGCTGCAGTTCAGCTCGGGAACGGATTACCTGTCCTTCGGCGATTGCAGCATCAAGTAAGAAAGAAGCCGGCGAAACGCCGGCTTCGTTTTCCCGCCCTGTAGAAGTCGAGCCATGCTCGACTCACGCAATCTCACGGCCCCGCAGGCACCGGGCCGTAGACGTTCTGCTGCGGTGTACCCGGCAGCAGCGCGAACACGAAGATCACCAGGCCACCGAACGGAACAAAGGCCAGCAGATACATCCAGCCCGACTGGTTGCAGTCGTGCAGGCGGCGCACGGTGACGGCGATGACCGGCACGAACGTGGCCAGCCAGAACACGACCAACAGGATGATCGAAGCGATGCCCAGCATGTCGGACTGCATCACCAGCCCGGCGATGAGCGGCACCATGAGGACGGTCGAGACGATCAACAGGAACAGCTGGAACATCCAGTACTCGCGACGGTTGGCACGGCCCTCGAACTGGGCATAACGCTTCAACGGCAGAATCATTTCCTGCACGGCATCGATCCTTGAAAAAGTAGCCGCGCAGTCTGCCAAAGGAACGCCCGCAGGACAATGTGATGACGAACCACACTCGACCGCCATTACCCCTGTAGAGCCGAGCCATGCTCGGCTGCTGTTTCCGCAGGTGCTGCTGGCTCGGTCCAGAGTGGAGTCGAGCATCGCTCGATCCTACATAAGCCAGCTCAACGGCCCTTCGCGGCCCGCGCCGCCTCGCGCTCGGCGCGCAGCCGATCCAGCTTTTCCTTCAGCTTGATCTCCAGGCCGCGCGGCACCGGGTTGTAGTACACCCGTTCGCCCATCGCGTCCGGAAAACCGGTCTGGTCCAGCGCGATGCCGCCTTCGGCATCGTGGTCGTACTGGTACTCGGCGCCATAGCCCAGTTCCTTCATCAGCTTGGTCGGCGCATTGCGCAGGTGCAGCGGCACCTCTTCGGTACCGCTCTGGCGCACGTCGGCCTTGGCCTGGTTGAAGGCCGCATAGCCGGCGTTCGACTTGGCGGTGCTGGCCAGGTAAAGCACCAACTGCGCGAACGCCAGCTCGCCTTCCGGGCTGCCCAGCCGCTCGTAGATGTCCCAGGCTTCCAGCGCCATGCTCTGCGCGCGCGGATCGGCCAGGCCGATGTCCTCGATGGCCATGCGGGTCAGCCGGCGCGCGAGATAGGACGGATCGCAACCGCCATCGAGCATGCGGGTCAGCCAGTACAGCGCAGCATCGGGGTTGGAGCTGCGCACGGACTTGTGCAGCGCCGAAATCTGGTCGTAGAACTGCTCGCCGCCCTTGTCGAAGCGGCGGGTACGGTCGGCCAGCACCTGGGTCAGGGTCTGCGGGGTGATGCGACCACCCTCCCCGCCCGCCAGTTCTGCGGCGATTTCCAACAGGGTCAGCGCACGGCGCACGTCACCATCGGCAGCGGTGGCGATTTCCAGCAGCAGCTCGGGAGCGACCTCGATACCCTCCTCGCCCAGGCCGCGCTCGCGATCCCCCAGCGCACGTTCCAGCGCTTCGACGATGTCGGTTGGTGATACCGCTTCCAGCACATGCACGCGGCAACGCGACAACAGCGCCGAATTCAGCTCGAACGATGGATTCTCGGTGGTGGCACCGACGAACAGGATGGTGCCGCGCTCGATATGCGGCAGGAACGCATCCTGCTGCGCCTTGTTGAAGCGATGTACCTCATCTACGAACAGCACGGTGCGGCGGCCTTCGGCGAAGCGTTGCGCGGCCTCGGCCAGCACCTGGCGCACTTCCGGCAACCCGGACAGCACGGCAGAGATGGCGCGGAATTCCGCATCGGCGTACTCGGCCAGCAGCAGCGCCAGCGTGGTCTTGCCGCAGCCGGGCGGCCCCCACAGGATCATCGAATGCACGCGACCGGATTCGACTGCACGGCGCAGTGCGCTCTCCGGCGCCAGCAGGCGCTTCTGCCCGACCATTTCGTCGAGGGTACGCGGGCGCATGCGCTCGGCCAGCGGGCGCAGGTGCTCCCGATCAACACTCAGCAGATCGGGGCCGGGGAAGGAAGTTGAACGATGTCTTGCCACCCGCTCATTGTACCGCGCCGCCCAACGGTAGCGCCGGGCCATGCCCGGCGGATCAGGCCGCAGGGATCAGTAGTGCCGGCCGCTGGCCGGCAGCTTGGCAATGTGTCGGAAATGAGCCGAAGCCGCCGCAGCCAATTCTTCGGTAAGCCACTGATTCACATGGAGTGTACTTTCCCGGGGATCGTGCACCCTCGTCAGTAGCCGAGAATTTGGAACTCAACCCTTCAGGACCCAAGCGTGCGCGATCCCGAATCCAATCTCCTTGAGTTCATTGCTGGCTGCGCTGTCGACGAGGACATCTACTATCTGGCTGCCGCCCTTGGCCCCGGGCATGACTACTACGA